>JBBROR010000067.1:0-12660 GCA_038229175.1 Acetobacterales bacterium
CAGGCTCTTCGGTCTCACCGCAAGACGCCGCCCAACCCGAGGACACAGAAATGGCTTTCGCCCGCGTTTCATCAACCCGCCCAACGCTCTCGCGCTGGTTGCGGGCAACCGCCTTCGCAGCCACCGCCGCCCTTTCAATGGCCGCCCTCGCCCCGGCCCACGCCCAAGCCCCAGCCGGCGCCACCATCAAGGTCGGCATCCTGCACTCCCTGTCCGGCACCATGGCCATCAGCGAGACCACGTTGAAGGACGTGATGCTGATGCTCATCGACGAGCAGAACAAGAAAGGCGGCGTTCTCGGCAAGAAGCTCGAAGCCGTTGTCGTCGATCCGGCCTCCAACTGGCCGCTGTTCGCCGAAAAGGCCCGCCAGCTCATCACGGTCGACAAGGTTGCCGTTGTGTTCGGCTGCTGGACGTCAGTGTCGCGCAAGTCGGTTCTTCCTGTTTTCGAAGAGACCGGCAACATCCTTTTCTACCCCGTCCAGTATGAAGGCGAGGAGAGCAGCAAAAACGTGTTCTACACGGGTGCTGCGCCAAACCAGCAGGCTATTCCCGCCGTTGACTACCTGGCCGCCGAAGAAAAGGTGCAGCGCTGGGTGCTGGCCGGCACCGATTACGTCTACCCCCGCACGACGAACAAAATTCTGGAAGCGTATCTGAAGTCAAAGGGCGTGAAGGATGAGGACATCCTCATCAACTACACACCATTCGGCCACAGCGACTGGCAGAACATCGTAGCCGACATCAAGAAGTTTGGCTCGGCTGGCAAGAAGACCGCGGTGGTCTCCACCATCAACGGCGATGCCAACGTTCCCTTCTACAAGGAGCTCGGCAACCAGGGCATCAAGGCGACCGATATTCCGGTGTTGGCGTTCTCGGTCGGTGAGGAAGAGCTTGCCGGCATCGACACCAAGCCGTTGCTCGGCCACCTCGCGGCGTGGAATTACTTCCAGAGCATGGAAAGCCCCGATAACGCCGCCTTCATCGCCAAGTGGAAGGCGTTCACCAAGAACCCAAAGCGCGTGACGAACGACCCCATGGAAGCTCACGTGATCGGCTTCGCCATGTGGGTCAAGGCGGTTGAGAAGGCCGGCACCACCGACCAGGCGAAAGTGATCGATGCAATGATCGGCATTTCGGTTCCAAACCTCACCGGCGGCTTTTCGGCAATGATGCCGAACCACCACATCACCAAGCCGGTGCTGATCGGCGAAATCAAGGCCGATGGCCAGTTCAACGTCGTCTGGCAGACCTCGGGCACCGTGGTGGCCAACGAATGGAGTCCGTATCTCGAAGGCTCGAAAGACCTGATCGCTGATTGGCGCGCGCCGCTCACCTGCGGCAATTTCAACGTCAAAACCGGCAAGTGCGGCGGCGCGTCCAAGTAAGTGAAGGCAAGGGAAGCGCTTCTTTTTTGAAAAAAAGAACTGCTTCCCATGGGATGGGTCCGGTGGACCCATCCCCTTTGTATCGCGTGAGGGTCTTATGTTTTTAATCCGCCGGATGATATTTTTTATTTTGCTGTTGCTTTCCAGCCTGGCCCACGCGCAGGACGATCCTTTCGCCGGATTTACCGGCGGGTTCGACGATATCCGCAAAGGCATCGAAGCCCTGGCGATCTCCGGCCACCCACAGGCCGCCGCCGCCATCACCGCCCTTCAGGCCGGAACCCTGCTGGCCGGCGCCGGCGGTGTGCTCGTCATCAAAGACGGCGACAAGACGATCGATGTGCACACCGGCCAGCCAATAGTGGCCACAGGCCTTCGAACCGTGCGCATCAACAACACCGTGCGCCGCGCCGCCGAGGCCGCGATCGGCAGCCTCGGGCTGTTCGCCAAAGACACGTCCACACGCCGAACCTCGGCCGAGGCCGTGCTGAAATCCCGCGACCCCGCAGCCCTGCCAGCCCTCGACCGCGCCCTGGAGCTGGAACAGGATGCCGGCATCAAACTGGTCATGCAGCAAGCCCGCGCCGCAGCCCAACTTGCTGCCCCCGACACCTCAGAGCCGGCAAAACTTACCGCCATTAATGTTATCAAGGCGCGCGGCGATCTTGATGCCCGCGCCGTGCTGGCCACGCTCGCCAACCAGCCGCCCGCGGTGATGGAGGCGGCAAAAGCCGCGATCTTATCGCTCGACCGCATCCAGCAGTTCTGGAGCGTCGCGCAATCCGTGTTCTACGGCCTGTCGCTCGGCTCGGTGCTGCTGCTGGCCGCAGCTGGCCTGGCCATCACCTTCGGCGTCATGGGCGTCATCAACATGGCGCACGGCGAGCTGGTCATGATTGGCGCCTACACCACCTTCGTCGTCCAGGACATCATACGTGCCCACGCACCTGGCCTGTTTGCATCAAGCCTGTTCATCGCCATCCCGCTGGCGTTCCTGGTCTCGGGCGCCGTGGGCGTTGCCATCGAACGCTGCCTGATCCGCTTTCTCTACGGTCGACCTCTCGAGACCTTGCTGGCCACCTGGGGCCTATCTTTGGTGCTGCAACAGGCGGTGCGCTCGCTGTTCGGGCCCACCAACCGGGAAGTCGGGACACCCGGCTGGATGAGCGGGTCGACGCCGTTTGGCGGCCTCACCATCACCTATAACCGGCTCTACATCATCGTTTTCGCCATCACCGTGATCGCAGCCCTGATAACAGTGCTGAAGCGCACGCCACTCGGCCTGCGCATGCGCGCCGTCACCCAAAACCGCCGTATGGCCGCCGCCATGGGCATCCGGACCCCCTGGATCGACGCGCTGACCTTCGGCCTTGGCTCCGGCGTGGCGGGCATGGCCGGCGTGGCACTCAGCCAGATCGACAACGTCTCGCCCAATCTCGGCCAAAGCTACATCATCGACAGTTTCATGGTCGTGGTGTTCGGCGGCGTCGGCAATCTGTGGGGCACCGTCGTGAGCGCGCTCACTCTGGGCATCGTCAACAAATTCCTTGAACCTTTGGCAGGCGCCGTGCTCGGCAAAATCGTGGTATTGGTCGCCCTTATCCTGTTCATCCAGCGCAAGCCGCGCGGCATGTTCCCGCTCAAGGGCAGGGCCGTCGAACAATGAGCCGGCTTTCGACCACCATCTGCATTTTCCTGGTTTTGGGCGGTGCCATCGCCATGGCCGCGCTGAACCTTCTCACCCTGCCCGGCTCGCCCCTCCACGTGCCCACCTACGCCGTCTCGCTGGTCGGCAAATATCTCAGCTACGCCATCCTCGCCTTGGCGCTAGACCTCGTCTGGGGTTTCGCCGGAATCCTATCGCTCGGCCACGCCGCCTTCTTCGCGCTGGGCGGATACGCGATGGGCATGTATCTGATGCGCCAGATCGGCCCGCGCGGCGTCTACGGCAACGCGGTTCTCCCGGATTTCATGGTGTTCCTGAATTACAAGGAACTTCCCTGGTACTGGCTCGGCTTCGATAATCCCGCCTTCGCCCTTCTGATGGCGCTTCTCATCCCCGGTTTGCTGGCCTTGATCTTCGGCTACTTCGCGTTTCGCAGCCGCGTCTCCGGCGTCTATCTGTCCATTATCACGCAGGCCCTCACCTACGCCCTGCTGCTCGCATTTTTCCGCAACGACATGGGCCTCGGCGGCAACAACGGCCTCACCGACTTCAAAGACATGTTTGGGCTGCCCCTGCAATCCGACGCCGTCCGCTCCGGCCTGCTCGTCGCCACCGCCATCATCCTTACCCTCTGCCTGCTGGCCGCGCGTTACCTTGTCACGTCGCGCTTCGGAAAAGTGCTGATCGCCGTTCGTGACACGGAAAGCCGCACAAGATTCCTCGGCTACCGTCCCGAAAGCTACAAGCTTTTCGTTTTCGTGCTCTCAGCCGTCATGGCCGGCATCGGCGGCGCGCTCTACGTTCCCCAGGTCGGCATCATCAATCCCGGCGAATTCGCCCCCGCCGGCTCCATCGAAGCCGTTGTCTGGGTCGCTGTCGGCGGCCGTGGCACCCTGGTCGGCGCCATTTTGGGGGCCGTCCTTGTCAACGCCGGCAAAACCTATTTGACCGGCGCTTTTCCGGAAATTTGGCTCTTTGCCCTCGGCTTCCTTTTCATTCTCGTAACGCTCCTGCTTCCGAAAGGTGTGCTGGGCCTGATATCATCCCGGCGCGGAGGCAAACCATGACCATTGGCCCCGTCTCCGGCACGCTTCTTTATCTCAGCGGCGTCTCCGTCTCCTTCGACGGCTTTCGTGCCATCAACAACCTTTCCCTCGTCCTTCAGCCCGGCGAAATGCGCGCCGTCATCGGCCCCAACGGCGCCGGCAAAACCACGATGATGGACATCATCACCGGCAAGACCCGGCCCGACGAAGGCGACGTTATCTTCGGCGCCGAAACCGACCTCACCAAACTCGACGAGCCCGCCATTGCCGCCCTCGGCATCGGCCGCAAATTTCAAAAGCCAACCGTATTCGAGCCCCTCTCGGTGTGGGACAACCTGCTGCTGGCGCTGGCCGGCGACCGCAAACCCCGCTTCACCCTATGGGCCCGCGAATCCGACGAAGAACGCGACCGCATCACCGACATTCTCAAAACCATCCGCCTTGGCGGTGAGGTCAAACGCCGCGCCGGCGACCTTTCGCACGGCCAGAAGCAATGGCTCGAAATCGGCATGCTGCTTGCCCAGGAACCGCAACTCCTGCTCGTCGACGAACCCGTGGCGGGCATGACCGACAGCGAAACCGAACAGACCGCCGAGCTGTTGCGTGAGATCAACAAGACAAAATCCGTCGTCGTCGTCGAACACGACATGGCCTTCGTCCGCGCGCTGGGCGTCAAGGTGACCGTGCTGCACGAAGGCTCCGTGCTGTCGGAAGGCACGATCGACCATGTCAGCGAGGACCCCAAGGTCGTCGAAGTCTATCTGGGGCGCTGAGAGATGCTTGAAGTCCGCAATGTCGAACTTTTCTATGGTGCCGCCATCGCCCTTCGCGGCGTCTCGATGGATGCCAGGATTGGTGAAACTACCTGCATCCTCGGCCGCAACGGCGTCGGCAAGACCAGCCTGTTGCGCGCGGTAACGGGCGCCCATCCTATCGCCCGCGGCTCCATCAAATGGGAAGGCGAGGAAATCTCCAAACTCCCCCTCTACGACCGCGCCAAACGCGGCATCGCCTGGGTCCCGCAGGGGCGCGACATTTTTCCCCTGCTTACCGTGCGTGAAAATCTCGAAACCGGTTTTGCGGTATTGCCCCGCCGAGACCACAAAATCCCTGACGAAATCTTCGAACTCTTTCCCATCCTGAAATCCATGCTCGCCCGCCGCGGCGGCGACCTCTCCGGCGGCCAGCAGCAACAACTCGCCATCGGCCGCGCCCTCGTCATGAAACCCCGCCTCCTCGTCCTCGACGAGCCCACCGAGGGCATCCAGCCCAGCATCATCAAGGACATCGGCCGCATCATCGATCTGCTCCGCGGCCGCGGCGAAATGGCCATCGTGCTCGTTGAGCAATATTTCGATTTCGCGCGAGACCTCGGCCAACGCCTCATCGTCATGGACCGCGGCGACATCGTGGTGAACGCCTCCCGCAAAGACCTGGACGAAGACGATGTCAGACGCAGATTGTCTGTCTAAACCAAAATCCGTAGGGTGGGTAAGCGAAGCGCCACCCACCATCCCAATGTCGGAGCAAGACTCCCACCCAACGGAAGTGCATGACCCCTTCCCTTCTGCAACGTGCCCACGGCAGCCTCACCATTGAGGTCAAACACCGAGACAACATCACCGCCCTCGCCGACCTCCGCCAGGAAGGCTGCCTGAAAGCCCGCTTCCCCCGCCCGGTCGATTGGATGGAAGCCGTCACGCTCAACTCCTCCGGCGGCGTCGCAGGTGGCGACCGGGTGTCTACCACCGTCCGCGTCCAACCGGGCGCCCAACTCACCATCGCCGCCCAGGCCGCCGAACGGTTCTACCGCGCGCTGCCGCAAGACCCAGCGTCCCACGTCCGCACCCACATCCAAATCGCCGAAGGCGCGTCCGCAGAATGGCTCCCCCAGGACAGCATCCTGTTCGACCGCTGTGCACTCAACCGTGTCCTCGAGGTCGACATCGCCGCCACTGGTTGGTTCGTAGGCGTCGAAACCCTCATCTTCGGCCGCGCCGCCATGGGCGAGACCGTCACCACCGCCCGCCTGTCCGACACCATCCGCATCCGCCACAACGGCCGGCTGATCCTACACGACGCCATTCGCATCAACGGCGACCTCGCCCCCTGCCTCGCCCGCACCGCCATCGCCGCAGGCCAGGCGGCCATCGCCACCATCATCCTCGTGGCTGACGATGCCGCCGCCAACCTGGATTTGCTCCGCCAGGCGCTCTCCCGCCACGATGCGGGCGCCAGCACCTGGAACAACCTCCTTGTGGCCCGCATCGCAGCACCTGATTCTGCAACCTTGCGCGCCGCGATCACCACAGCCCTGGCCACGCTCCGCCACGGCCGCGCGGTTCCACGCGTGTGGAACTGCTGATATCGATCTGTTATTGCAGACACAAACGAAAGCCCGCGAGGAGCACTGGGCATGAGCGACATCGCAATCCGCTTCGATGGCCTGGCCCTGCTGGCCACGCTCGCCCTCAGCGCGCTCGCCTACCTTCTGATCGCTCTCGTCACGTTGATCCTTCGCAGGCGTCAAACCTGTCGGCGCGCGTTCCTCATGGGCCTCGCCACGCTGGCACTCACCGCCGCATTCTTTGCCTGGTGGAAGAACCAAGGCACCGGCGCCAGTGGTCCGGACCTGATCGACGCCCTCATCCTCCCTTGGGCCGCCTTATTTCTGGCCGGCTGCTGGCATCTGGCCGGAACGCGCCGAAGCTGACCCGCGCCTCAGTGAACCGTCCCGGGATTGAGGGCGAACAACACAACCATTGACAACATCCATCCCCCCGCAAGAACACCCGGCAGCGCCCCAATCGCCAGCAGCGCCGTCCCAATCCCCACCCGCCCAATCCGCTTCAGGTAAAGGCCGCCCCCAAGCACCAAAGCGGGAATGCCGACCAACGCAAGCCATATCCCGATGTTGAACGAACTCACTGTCCCATGCCCCAGGCCATCCAGGAAGAAATGGAACACCACCGCGAAAACCAGAGCGTCGATTGGAAAGCAGGTCCAGAACAATTTCATGATTATACTGTGACGATTATGACTGCCATCTGCAATAATTTTGACATCATCCGATCTATATCTATATCGTTTGTAGACAGGGACTACCAAAGCGCCGGCTACACGCGTCTCAGGCACATGCATCGACCGATGATCGCCACCCAGATACAAGCGCCAATCGCGTTGCGCGGACGTGACGAAGCAGCCGCGCATGGCTACACTTGCCGCAGAGGTGACCGATGAACCTGACGCCGCGTGAGAAAGACAAACTGCTGATCTCCATGGCTGCGATGGTCGCCCGCAGGCGGCTCGAACGCGGCGTGAAGCTCAACCACCCTGAAGCCATTGCCCTCATCAGCGACTTCGTCGTCGAAGGCGCTCGTGACGGTCGCTCCGTGGCCGACCTCATGCAGGCCGGCGCCCACGTCATCACCCGCGCACAGGTGATGGAGGGCATCGCCGAGATGATCCACGACGTGCAGGTGGAGGCGACGTTTCCGGATGGCACCAAGCTTGTCACCGTTCATGAACCCATCCGCTAGGAGTTGGCTATGATCCCCGGCGAAATCGAAACCCTGCCCGGCCACATCGAGCTCAACGCCGGCCTGCCCACCACGTCCCTCACCGTCGCCAACACCGGCGACCGTCCCATCCAGGTCGGCAGCCACTATCATTTCGCCGAAACCAACCCGGCCCTCTCCTTCGACCGCGCCGCAGCCCACGGCCAGCACCTCGACATCGCCGCCGGCACCGCCGTGCGCTTCGAGCCAGGCCAGACCCGAGACGTCACCCTCGTGCCCTTCCAGGGCGGCCGCGAAATCTACGGCTTTCGCGGCAACGTGATGGGAAAGATCTGATGGCCCGCATCACGCGCCGCGCCTATGCCGACATGTATGGCCCTACCACCGGCGACCGCGTCCGCCTCGCCGACACCGAGCTCTGGGTCGAAGTCGAAAAAGACTTCACCATCTATGGTGACGAAGTAAAATTCGGCGGCGGCAAGGTCATCCGAGACGGCCAGGGCCAGTCCCAGGCCTCCCAGGCCCAGGGCGCCGTGGACACCGTCATCACCAACGCGCTGGTCATCGATACCTGGGGCATCGTCAAAGCCGACGTCGCCATCAAGAACGGTCGCATTCACGCCATCGGCAAGGCCGGCAACCCCGATGTCCAGCCGGGCGTCACCATCATCATCGGCCCAGGCACCGAGATCATCGCCGGCGAAGGCAAAATTCTCACCGCCGGCGGCATCGACAGCCACATCCATTTCATCTGCCCGCAGCAGGTGGACGAAGCCCTGTCCTCCGGCATCACCACGATGTGCGGCGGCGGCACCGGCCCCGCCACCGGCACCTCGGCCACCACCTGCACGCCGGGGCCCTGGCACATGATGCGCATGCTCCAGGCGGCCGAAGGCCTACCCGTCAACATCGCCTTTTCCGGCAAGGGCAACGCGTCGCAGCCCCAGGCGCTGGAAGAAATGATCCGCGCCGGCGCCTCCTCGCTGAAACTCCACGAAGACTGGGGCACCACCCCCGCGTCGATCGACTGCGCCCTTTCGGTGGCCGACCGGTTCGACGTGCAGGTGATGATCCATACCGACACGCTGAACGAATCAGGCTTTGTTGAAGACACCATCGCGGCCTTCCAAGGCCGCACCATCCATGCCTTCCACACCGAAGGCGCCGGCGGGGGGCACGCGCCCGACATCATCAAGGTGGCGGGCCTGCCCAACGTCCTGCCCAGCAGCACCAACCCTACCCGCCCCTACACGTCCAACACGCTCGACGAGCACCTGGACATGCTGATGGTCTGCCATCACCTCGACAGCGCCATCCCCGAAGACGTCGCTTTCGCGGAATCCCGCATCCGCCGCGAAACCATCGCCGCCGAAGACATCCTGCACGACATGGGCGTGATCTCGATGATCTCGTCGGACAGCCAGGCCATGGGCCGCGTGGGCGAGGTTATTATCCGCACGTGGCAAACCGCGCATAAGATGAAAATCCAGCGCGGCGCGCTTGCCGGCGACACCGCGCGGTCCGACAACAATCGCGTCAAGCGCTACATCGCCAAATACACGATCAATCCGGCCATCGCGCAGGGCCTGTCCCGGGAAGTCGGCTCGATCGCCGTGGGCAAACTGGCAGACCTGGTCTTATGGTCCCCTGCCTTCTTCGGCGTGAAGCCCGACCTTGTCATCAAAGGCGGCAGCATCGCCATGGCGCCGATGGGCGACCCCAATGCCTCTATCCCCACGCCCCAACCCGTCCACTACCGCCCGATGTTCGCCATGTACGGAAAAGCAATGGCCGCCTCCTGCATCACCTTCCTCTCCGGCGCTGCTCTGGAAGACGACATCGGCCGCAAACTCGGCCTCAGCCGGATGCTCGCCGCCGTGTCTGACACCCGCGGCACCATCGGCAAACGCAGCATGATCCTCAACGACGCAACCCCCCACATCGAGGTCGATCCCGAAACCTACGAAGTTCGCGCCGACGGCGTGCACCTCACCTGCGAGCCCGCCATAATCCTGCCGATGGCGCAGCGTTACTTCCTGTTCTGATGCGTGCGCTGACTGTCGAACCAGCCGGGACCTGGCCCACCTCCCGCGAAACCGGCCGCCTCCTGGCCGACTTCGACCAACGCTTCCGCCGTCGTGTCCTGCACACCACCGAAGCCGGCTGGACCTTCCTGCTGGACCTGCGAACCCCCACCCGCCTCCGCCATGGTGATGGCCTGGTCTTGGAAAACGGCGACATCGTCCGCGTCGTCTCCCTCGAAGAAGATCTGGTCGAAATAACAACCTTCGACGATCGCGCGCTGGTCGTCCTCGCCTGGCACCTCGGCAACCGCCACCTCCCCGTGCAGGCCTTGCGCCACAGCCTGCGCATCCGTGCCAACGCAACGATCGAAGACATGCTCGAAGGTCTCGGCGCCACGATCACCCCTATCCGCGCCGCCTTCGACCCGGAACCCGGCGCCTACGACCATGGCTGACATCGCCGCCACTCTGCGCCTGTTGGCCTGGCTGTCCCCCGCCTTTCCCACTGGCGGCTATGCCTATTCCCACGGCCTGGAATGGGCCATCGACGCCGGCGACATCACAGGCGAGCACACGCTCGCAGCATGGCTGTCCGACGTGCTCCGCCATGGCTCCGGCCGGACCGATGCCATCCTCGCCCGCCACGCGCACCGTGCCAGGGGCGACCTGGACACCCTCGCCGCTCTTGTGGAACTGGCACTCGCCGCCCAACCCAGCCGTGAACGCCGCGCCGAGGCCACCGGCCAGGGCAACGCCTTTGCCGCCGCCGCCCGCGCCTGGGACAACACCCTACTCCGCGAACTCGCAGAACATACCGGCGATCTTCCCTACAGCGTTGCGGTGGGAGCCCTCGCCGGCATTTCAAATATCGACGAGGACCTCACCGCCGCAGCATTGCTCCAGGCCTTCGCCGCCAACCTCATTTCGGCGGCTGTCCGCCTCGTCCCTTTGGGCCAGACAACCGGCCTCGCCGTCCTCGCCCAGCTCGAACCCACTATCGCCGCCATCGCGCACGACACATCCAGTGCCACGCTTGAGGACATCGGCGGCTTCTGTTTCCGCTCGGACATCGCATCGACGCGCCACGAAACTCAATACACAAGGCTTTTCAGATCATGAGTTCCCAGAACGGCCCGCTCAAAGTGGGCATCGGCGGCCCGGTCGGCACCGGCAAGACCGCCTTGATGGACGGGCTATGCCGCCTGTTTCGCGACAAATACAACATCGCCGCAATAACCAACGACATCTACACGCGCGAGGATTCCGAATTCCTCACCCGCGCCGGCTCATTGTCGCCAGACCGCATCCTTGGCATCGAAACCGGCGGCTGCCCGCACACCGCCATCCGTGAAGACGCCAGCATCAACCTTGCCGGCGTGGACGAAATGGTGCGACGTTTTCCTGATCTTGATGTCATCCTGATTGAAAGCGGCGGCGACAACCTGTCCAGCACCTTCAGCCCCGAGCTCGCCGACCTCACCATCTTCGTCATCGACGTATCAGCCGGCGACAAGATTCCCCGCAAGGGCGGCCCCGGCATCACCCGCAGCGACCTTTTGGTAATCAACAAAATCGACCTCGCCCCCTATGTGGGCGCCAGCCTCGAAATCATGGACCGCGACTCGAAGAAGATGCGCCCCACCCGTCCCTTTCTGTTCGCCAATATACGTGCCGGACAGGGCGTGCCCGAAATTGCCGCCTTCATCGAAAAGCAAGGTGGACTGGCCTGATACGATGTCTCGCTGATCGATACCCCTGGTATCAGAATCGTGGTTTTGCGCGCCGCCGAAGGCCGTCCCGGCGCGCATACCGAAACCCGTCAACCGCACCAGAATAGCGAGCAATGGGTTTTGGTTTAACGCAGCGCCAGGACGGAAATCGCCGAAACCGCAGGATCGGCCGGTGTTTGCAGCGAAACCGACTTCACCCCACGCGACCGAAGCCAAGCTTGTACTGCGGGAGCATTGCTGGGGTCTCGGCCAATCACGATCACCCCATGCGGACTGGTCTGCGCGATGAGCGCCACCAACCGGTCAAGTTGCATCTCTCCCGCAGCGGACAGCGCGGCCTTGTTGAACACCGCAGGTGGCAGGTTTACCAACGTGCCTGCTTGCACGATCGTTGCGTCAAGATCCCGCACCAGCACCGGCACTGTTCCTACGATCGCGCCACTCTTTGGGTCGCGCAGCGCCAGTGCGCCCTCCCGCCCGGCGCGCACCGCTTCGCTGCCCATGCCGTGCAGGATTATCAAAGGCGGGGTGCCAGCGCCTTGAACGCTATAGATCAGCGCGATCGCGTTGCCCTCGATCGACACCTGCGCCGCGGCGGCCAGGCTGGCCCGCACGACCGACGCCTCGCCCCGCAATGTCAGCGCCCAACAGGCGCCCAGAAGCGTAATCTGGTTGCGGGAGCCGGCGATGGTGGCCGGGCCGCCATTACAATCCAGGGTTAGTGTCTGCCGCTCACCTACGAGTTGCGCGCTGTCGGCTGATGGCGCCTGCGATCCGGCCAGCGGCGATACATCGATGCCCGCCCCCACGGCGCGCAGCCTGGGCGACGTGCCTGGTTGGGTGGAGAACCGAACGCGGTTGCGACTGCCCTCGATGTCGATCAGAGCGCCTTGGGCCAAAGCCACAGACACGGTGTTGTCGTCACCGCGTATCTGCAGCATGGCGCAAGACCCGGTAAATACAGCCGTGTTGCGGCTGCCACCAATCACAGCATCTTGGCCAGCGCAGTCAAGATTCCTTGCCTGCCCTTCAGCGCGCAGCACCGCGCCAGCGGTATTCTGACCAAGTATCTGACCTGGAACCTGACCAGGCACCTGCCCTTGTGCCAGCGACGCATGCGTCTCAAGCCACGCCATACACGCGGCGATCTTCATGGCCCCAAAGAGTATTGGCCAGGTCCGGCACCAGCGCATCGCCCCGATCCTCCATGATCGCTCGTCTGTCGCGGTTACGGCGACAAACACGCAGACTTAATTTGCTCGACTGTAGATATCTTGCTATTTTGCAA
>JBBROR010000068.1:0-12576 GCA_038229175.1 Acetobacterales bacterium
CTGGCCGGGAAGCACATGCGGTGCCACGATGGCCTCGATCAATGATCCGAGCCCGGCCTCCATGCTTTCAGCCTCACCGACGATGGCCGGATTGATCAGTCCGTGGGCGCGCGCCAGGGCCTGCAGCCGCCCGGTGAGGGACTGGGCCATCTCGGCAGTGCTGGCGGCCGATCTGGCGGTCATGGTCACCATGCCAGACGCGATGGTGAACAGGTTCTGCACCCGATGTTTCAGTTCTAGGATCAGCAGCTGGCGCTGGGCTTCGGCATCCTTGCGGGCGGTCACGTCCACGCCTGACGCCACCTGCAGAACCACCTCGCCCGCCGCGTTCCGCAGCGGCGCGATCTGGTAGTCGATGGTGATCCGGCTGTCGCCGCGCCAGCGTATCTCGATGTCGAAGCGCGAGATTTCGCCGCCACGGGCACGTTCCACCGAATCGCGGATGCGCTCGCGTGCCGCCGGATCATGGCTGAACCAGTGGCCTTCCCAGAGCTTGCGACCGAGCACGTCGGCCAGCACCAGGCCCGCGCCGTCCACCGGGGCGCGATTGGCTTCCATTAGCGTGCCGTCCAGCTCCAGGATGCCCACGAAGGCGAACAGATTGTCGAGCACACGGCGCAGATGCGCCTCGCTGGCCACCAATGCCACCTCGGCGCGCTTGCGTTCGGTGATCTCGACGGACGTGCCAACGAGCCCCACCACGTCGCCGTTCTGGTTGCGGAAGGCGCGCTTATGGGACAGCCAGATCCGCGGCCCGCGGTCGTCCCGGCCTGCGATCTCCTCCAGTTCCTCCTGGCTGTCGGTATCCATCAGTCGCTTGTCGGTCGCCATGATGAAGGCGGCCTGCTGGGCGTCGGACAGCAATTCGACATCGGTGCGGTGGCGCACCTCGTCCCACGACTTGCCGAGCAGCGCCAGAACCGCTGCGTTGGCGGACTGTATCCGGCCGTCGCGGTCCTTGACGTAGATCAGCGCCGGCACCGCCTCGATTACCGCCTGGAGCAGATCGCTGGCTTCGCGCGCGGCGGCCTCGCTTTGCCGAAGACGCTCCTCGGTGCGCTTGCGCATATCGATGTCGAGCAGCACGCCGGCAAAGCGCCGCGGCCTGCCAAGCGTGCTGAATGCGCAGCGGCCGCTGCATTGGACCCAGCGGTAGGTTCCGTCCTGCTGGCGTACGCGGAATTCCACATGGGTGATGCCGCCCTGCGCCAGAACGCGCTGGCTGACGGCCTCGATGGCGGGCCAATCGGTGGGATGCACCCGCGCCTGCACCTCGCTGAGCGGCAGGGACCCGCCTTCGGCCTCGAAATCCAGAAGGAAGGTGCGCGCGCAGCCGTCATCGCCGGCAAAGCGGCCCTGCTCCATCTCCCATTCCCAGGTGCCGATGATGGCGCCGCTTTCCAGCGCAAGCTTCACGCTCTCCGCCGGGTCGCGCAGCAATCGTGTTGTCGTGTTCATACCGGGTCACACAATCGAAAAGACGCAGGGTCTCAGGCGGGGTGCCAAGGGGGGCGAAGCGAAGGCAAATTTGTTTTTGATCGATCGCAAACGTCCAAAACGACTTTGGGCCAAGACCGATAGACCCGCCATGGCGCCCATTTCGTCATCAAGCAGAGAAAAATTACCGTTCTCCAACAACGATCAAACCACGACGCATGTCGTCGCTGCTCAGCAGAACCAATGCCACACGTCGACGCACGAGGGCATATCATTGTTGGTCGACCAGCGATCTCTTACGGTTTGCTGTACTCGACTTACACAGATTGCGGCAGTGCGCGCGACGTCCGACGCCCGTCGTCGGATGCCATGGAACACTTCGCGTGGGACCGCAAGCCGGTGGGGGCAGTTGGCAGTGCAATCGCCCTTCCTGGGCATGTGGGGACAGGCCATGGCCATGGCGGACGAAGGCGTGAACGCCCACCCCGCGAGGCTTGACAGCGACGCGCTGCTGGCAGGGTTGGCGCAGTTTCAAGACCGCTACCGGGCAATGTCGGCAAGGCCCCCGGAGGATCAATTCGTTGTCGATCATATCGAACATCTCACCGGGTTGGGGTTGCTGACAGCGCCGCTCCCACTGGAACAGGGCGGCCTTGGCTGGGGCACCGAGGCACACGCGGCAGGTGCCATCTGCACGGCGCTGCGTCTGCTCGGCCAGGCCAGCCTGGCGCTGGGGCGGGTGTTCGAAGGCCATGTGAACGCCATCCGCCTTCTGCATCGGTGGGGCGAACCGGCTCTTTTCCGTGCGACCGCGGCGGATGTGCGGGGTGGCAGCCTCATTGGACTCTGGGTGACCTCGTTCGCCGATCCGGTGCGCATGGGCGAACCTGGGCCAAACCAGCCTGGGCCAAACGAACCTGGGCCAAACCAGCCTGGGCTAAGCCATCATGGCCCAGCCCAGCCTGTGTCGTGCCGGGTTTCCCTGTGCGGCACCCTTGACGTGTGCAGCGGCGCGGGGATCGCCGGGCACGCCGTCATCATGGTGACGGACGCCGAAGGGGGGGAGCATCTTGCCTATGTTCCAACAAGCGGTCTCGTCGTGGTGGGCGAGCAGCGCGTGGCCCTGATGGGCATGCGCGCGGCACGGACGGCGCCGGTCCGGATCGCAGGTCAGGTTTCGGCTGCCGCGATCTTCGCCGGCCCCGGCACCTACATGGCCGAGCCGGATTTCTCTGGCGGCGCATGGCGGACCAGCGCCGTCACGGTGGGTGGTCTTGAGGCACTTGTGCACGCGACACTGGCCCAGTTGGCGGCACGCGGCCGGTCCGGCGATCCGCACCAACGGGCCAGGATCGGCCAGATGGTCATGGCGCGGGAGACCGCTCTGCTTTGGATCGCGCGTGCCGCCGCTCTGGCCGAAGCGGAGGCAGCCCAGCCTGGCCCCACCATCGCCTGTGTCAATCTGGCGCGACTGGCAATCGAACGATGCTGCCTTGAGGTGATCCCGCTGGTGCAGCGCAGCCTGGGGTTGGCCTGCATGCAGCAAACCAACCCCGTGGAACAGATGATGCGCGATCTGTCGACCTATCTGCGCCAGCCGGCCGGGGACGAGGTGCTGGCGGCGGTGACGGATTGGTATCTGCCGGCCGCCACCGCCTGACGGCTACGGCGCCTTTACGGCCTTCATGGCGGCTATCTCGGTCTCGATCCGGCCGCGCTGCCGGGTGAGCAGCGTGCGAAGATCGGCCGGCGCGTCGGCCATCTTCATCGCATCGTCATAGCAGGAGGCGTTGCGCTCCTCGCCGTCGAGCAGGCCAGGCAGCACGCTTTCGTCCAGGCCGCCGAACAGGCCGCGGATGCTCAGGATGGTGCGGTGGACATGCGCCAGGAACGAGCCATCCTGGTCGGGCATCTCACCGGATGCCTGCAACTGGCTGCCGAGTTCGCTTGCATTGCTGGAATGCAGCGCGATCATCCTTTTGAACAGCGGCGTCATGCCCCGGCCCTCCGCGTCGGCCAGCGCCTCCTCATAGCCTTTGCGGGCATCCACGGCGTTGGTGTGAAGCTTCTTCAATTCGTCGATCATGTCCAGCTGCATGTGCGCGTCCTGTCAATTTGGATTTTTGCTCGGCGAGATAGCCATCTAAGCGTCATCCGCCGTTGCCGGTTCCGGTACGGATGCCGCGAAATCCATCAAGAATGGGTGGCAGGCGGTTGAGCAAACCGCGCAAACACGGCATCCCTGTTTAGGCCGGCTGAGCGCCCCGATTGTTCTGACGCGAACGCGGGACGCCACGGCTGGGAGAGGCGGATTACACATGGCGTCCTACGGCATTCTCAAAATCATTCATCTGCTCGGCATCGTCTTGCTGGTCGGCAACGTCACCGTCACGGCGTGCTGGAAATTTTATGCGGACCGCACGCGTGACGCGCGGATCATCGCGTTCTCCCAGCGGCTGGTGACGATCACAGATTATGCGTTCACTGCCTGGGGCATCGCGCTCACGCTGATTGGCGGCTACGGCGCCAGCTGGGTGGCCGGGCTCGATCCGTGGCGGACGTCTTGGATCGTGTGGGCGGAGGTGATGTTCGCGCTGTCTGGCTCCATCTGGCTGGCGGTGCTGCTGCCCATCCAGATCCGCCAGGCGCGTCAGGCGCGCCATTTCACCGAGGGCTCGGTGATCCCCGAGGACTATCTGCGCGCCACGCGCGTCTGGCTGCTCTGGGGGATTGTGGCAACGGTGCCGCTGCTGGCCGCATTCTGGCTCATGGTTTTCAAAGACTGATCGGATGGACCGGCCTCTTCGCGGCATTCTGTTCTTCATCGCCGCCACGATGTGCTTCTCCATATCCGACACCATGGCCAAGGTGCTGAGCGCGCATCTTCCGGCGGTGGAGATCGCCTGGATCCGCTACACCGTGTTCGTGTCGCTGTCAGCGATGCTGGTGCGGCGCTCGGGCCTGGGCATCGCGGTGCGCAAGCCGCTGTGGCATGTGGTGCGTGGGCTGGGCCTGGTGGGATCGGCGATCTTCTTCATGCTGTCGTTGCGTTCGCTCCCGTTGGCTGAAGCGGCGACGATCGGCTTTGCGTCTCCATTGCTGATCACCATCCTCTCGGTGCCATTCCTGGGCGAGGTGGTGGGCGCCAGGCGCTGGGCTGCCGTTGTTGTCGGATTGCTGGGCGTGCTTGTGGTGGTGCGCCCCGGCAGTGCCGCGTTTCAGCCGGCGGCGCTGTATGGGCTTGCGTCGTCGCTGTCCTGGGCGGTGGCCACCATCCTTACCCGCAAGATGGCGGGCCAGCACCCGGCCGCGATGCTGCTGTGGTCCGCCGTGACGGGCCTGATCGTGCTGACGGCGCTGATGCCGTTTGTTTTCGTGACACCCACCCTGTGGGAGGTTGGCTTCGCGCTGATTCTGGGCGTTGTGGCGACCAGCGGCCAATACCTGATGGTGTTCGCCTATCGCCATGCTTCGGCCTCGCTGCTGGCGCCGTTCAGCTACACGCAGCTGCTCTGGGCCGTGATCGGCGGCTGGCTGGTCTTTCAGACGTGGCCCGATAGGTGGACCTTGGCAGGCGGTGCGATCATCGCCGCCACCGGCTTCATCGCCGTAAGGTCGGAGCGGCGTCCGGCGGACATGGAGAAGAAGCAAGTCGTGTAAGCAACGGGCTTCGGCTACGTAGACGGGGCAACGCCTGACCGCGCGTCTGACCGCGCGTCTGGCCGCAAGGCGGCGTTGGCCGATCACCGGAGGACGAATGCGGGTATCCAAACTGCTGCTGGTCGCGTTGCTGGCCGGCCTGATCGCAGCTTTTTTTGCCTTGGGCCTGCGCGATCGGCTCGATCTGCACGCCCTTCAGGCAAACCGAGAGGCGCTGACCGACCTTGTGAAGGCTCATCCTGTGGCGGCGCCGTTGGCCTATCTAGGGCTTTATGTGGCCGTTGCCGCCCTGACGCTGCCCGTCAACGTGCCATTGTCGCTGGGCGCCGGCGCCCTGTTCGGCCTGGTGGAAGGAACGCTGATCGTGTCCTTTGCGTCCGCCATGGGCGCCACGCTGTCGTTCCTGTCCAGCCGCTTCCTGTTCCGCGACGCCGTGCAGCGGCGTTTCGGGGCCCGTCTGCGCGACATCGAGGCCGGCATCGCCAAGGACGGCGTGTTCTATCTGCTCAGCCTGCGTCTGGCGCCGGTCATTCCCTACACGCTGATCAACCTGCTGTTCGGGCTGACCGCCATTCCCGTGCTGCGGTTCTACTGGGTCAGCCAGCTCGGCATGTTTCCGGCCACGACGGTGTTCGTCAACGCCGGCACGCAGCTGGAGCAGCTGCAAACCGTGTCCGGTATCCTCTCGCCGGCGCTCATCATCTCCCTGCTTCTGCTGGCCGTGCTGCCGCTGGCGGCGCGCGTGCTGGTGGGCGCGCTCAGGAAGGCCCGCGCATGACCACAACCCGGCCAAAGCGTTTCGACCGCAATCTGGTGGTGATCGGCGGCGGCGCGGCCGGCCTGGTCAGCGCCATCGTGGGGGTCAAGGCCGGCGCCGCGGTCACGCTGGTCGAAGCCGGCGAGATGGGCGGCGACTGCCTCAACACCGGCTGCGTGCCGTCCAAGGCGTTACTTCACGTGGCGTCCCTGGTCCACGGCGCCCGCGATGCGGCGCGGCTGGGGCTGCTGCCTGACGCCGGGGCGGTGAATTCGGCTGCGGCGATGGCCTATGTTCAGCGCGCGATCGGCCAGGTGGCACCCCATGACAGTGTCGCGCGGTTTGCCGGCATGGGCGTGGATGTCAGGCGAGGATATGCGCGCATCACCTCGCCGTGGTCGGTGGAGATCGACGGCACGGCATTGACCACGCGATCGATTATCGTGGCGACGGGGGCGGCGCCGGTGGTGCCGGATATTCCCGGCCTTGGCGATTACCTCACATCAGAGACGATCTGGGCGCTGCCGGAGGCGCCGGGGCGGCTGCTGATCCTCGGCGGCGGCCCGATCGCCTGCGAACTGGCGCAGGCTTTTGCCCGGCTCGGCTCCAACGTGACCATCGCCGACACCGGCGAACGGCTGCTGGCACGGGAGGACGACGATGTGTCCGCCCACATGCGCGCGCGCCTTGTGTCCGAAGGGGTCACGGTCCTGTCAGGCCACCGCGCGGTGGCGGCCTCCGGAACCGAAATGATGTTCGAGCACGGCGCGCGCGTGCCATATGATCGTGTGCTGGTGGCGATCGGGCGCAAGGCGCGGGTTGCGGGGTTTGGGCTGGAGCAACTGGGCGTGAAACTCGGCCCGTCCGGCACCGTCCAGACCAACCGCTATCTGCAATCCTCCTGCCCCAGCCTGTATGCCTGCGGCGACGTGGCGGGGCCGTATCAATTTACCCACGCGGCGTCGCACCAGGCCTGGCACGCCACGATCAACGCGCTCTTCGGCCAACTGCATCAAATCCCAGTTGATTATGGCGGCATGCCGGCCGTGACCTATTGCGATCCGGAAATCGCCCGCGTGGGCCTGAACGAGCGGGAGGCCAAGGCGCGGGGCGTGTCCTACGAGGTCATAACGAAGCCGATCGACGATCTGGACCGTGCCATCGTGGACGAGGCACATGGCTTTGTGAAAATCCTCACCAAGCCGGGAAGCGATCGGATTTTGGGGGCCACCGTGGTGGCGCCGCGGGCCGGGGAGATGCTGGCGGAACTGACCCTTGCGATGCGCCACGGCATCGGGCTGAAGAAGCTGTTCGCAACCATTCATCCCTATCCCACCTACACCGAGGCCAACCGCGACACCGCCGGCGCGTGGCGGCAGGCGCACGCACCGGCCTGGGTGTTTCCGCTGCTGGGGCGCTATCAAAGCTGGCTGCGCGGATGAGGCTATCGGTGATCGTGCCACTGGCGCCGGGTGAGGCGGAATGGCGTGGTCTGGTGGACCAACTGGAAGCCGTGCGCGGCGATGATTGCGAACTCCTGCTTGTGGCCGCCGGGGAGGCTGTGGCCTGGCAATCGCCACTGCCGCACCGGTTGCTCGCCACCGAAGCCGGACGTGCCCGCCGCCTGAACGTGGGCGCCGGGGCAGCGCGGGGCGAATATCTCTGGTTCCTGCATGCCGACACGCGACTGTCGCCCGGCGCGTGGCCGGCCGTGCAGGCGTTCATGGCGCGGGAAGAAAAGGCGCTTGGCTGGTTCGACCTGGGGTTTCGAAGCGATGGCCCGCTGCCGGTGCGGCTGAACGCGATGGGTGCCAATTTCCGCTCCCGGTTTTTGGGAATCCCCTTTGGCGACCAGGGCTTTGTCATGCCGGCGTGGCTGTTCGCCGCAGTGGGCGGGTTCAATGAGCAGGCGGCCTACGGCGAGGACCACCTGTTCGTCTGGGCCGTTCGCCATGCGGGATACCGGGTGGCGCCGGTGGGCGCGCTGCTGTCCACCAGTGCGCGCAAATATGCGCGCCACGGCTGGGGCCGGACGACGTTGCGCCACCTGTGGCTGACGGTGGTGCAGGCCTACCCGCAATGGCGCGCGTTGAAGCGATGACGCTGGGGAGCCGATGACGGCACTCGCCATTTTCGTAAAAACGCCGGGGCTCAGCCCCATCAAAACCCGGCTGGCCGCCACGATCGGCGCTGTGGCGGCGGCGGAATTCTATGACCTGGCCGTGCAGGCGGTGGCCGAAGTTGCCAGCGCATCGTCGCTCACGCCGTATTGGGCGGTGGCGGAGGCCGAAGGGCTTGAACATCCACGCTGGGCCGGCTTTGCCACGGTGTCGCAGGGCGAGGGCGGGCTGGGCGCGCGCCTCGATCACGTTTTCAGCACCCTGCAGGCCCGGCACGGCGGCGTGCTGCTGATCGGCGCGGACAGCCCGCAGACCACCCCGGCGCTTTTGATGGCGGCGGCGGCGCGGGGCGATCCGTTCGTGATGGGCCGCGCCGAAGATGGCGGGTTCTGGCTGTTCGGAGGCGCGCGACCAATCGATGCCGCGGTGTGGCTGGCCGTGCAATACTCCTTGCCGGACACCGCAAACCAGCTGCTGCATGAACTGGCGGGCGCGGGTGACGTGGCGTTCGTGACGGCCCAGCATGACGTGGACGAAGCGGCGGATCTGGCCTCGCTGCGGATCGCCCTGGAGGCAATGGAACCAAGGCTCCCAGCGCAGACGGCGTTGCTGCTCTGGCTCAGGAAGCAGGTGGGCTGAGCAGTATCTGCACGGGGCCGCCGGCGGCCTCGGCATCGCCGGCATCATGGGTCACGAGCAACACGGGCAGGTTTCGCGCTGCCGCGTGATCGAACACGAAGCGCCGGAATCTCTGCCGCAGGTGGGCGTCCAGCCGGGAGAATGGCTCGTCCAGCAACAACGCGCGCGGCTCCGACAGCAGGCAGCGCATCAACGAGATCCGGGCGCGCTGGCCACCGGACAGGCTGGCGGGGTCGCGATCCCCAAGGCCAGGGAGTTCGGCTTCCACCAGGGCTGCTTCGATGCGTGCGCGCCGGCCAGGGCCGGGTTTCAGGCCGAAGCCAAGATTGGCGCCCACCGACAGATGTGGAAACAGCAGATCGTCCTGGAACAGGATCCCGACGCTGCGACGTTCCGGGGCAAGGCGGGTGATCTCCTGGCTGTCCAGTCGCACAATGCCGGCGCCGTGCAATCCAGGGGCGAGCGTCCCACAGATATAGGCCAACAGGCTGGATTTTCCGCTGCCGGACGGCCCCATCAAGGTTGTGGGCTGCCCAGGCGTCACCGTCAGGGACAAGGGTGCGAACAGCAAGCGGCCCCCGGCGCGCAGCGTTATGGCATCGAGCGAAAGCCTCATGCCAAAGCCGCGCGACGACGCCACACCAGCCGTGGCAGCAGCAGCGCCGCCGCGAAGAACACGATCGGCAGCAAGCTCTGCGCCACCGCGAACACGCCCATCACGCGGCGGTCGCCACCGGATGCGAGGGTGACGGCCTCGGTGGCGAGCGTGGCCATGCGGCCCCCGCCGGCGAACAGCGTGGCCAAATACTGGCCGGCGCTGACAGCCACGCCCACGGCGGTGGCCGACAGCAGCGGACGGAGCAGGATCGGCAGTTTCACGGTTATCAGTATCCGGAACGGAGAGGCGCCAAGGCAGGCGGCGGTGTGCGCCAGGCGCGGGTCGAGTGCCACATAGGGTGCGGTGAGCGAGAGCAGCACATAGGGCAGCACGAACACCAGATGCGCCCAGATCAGCGCAGCCCACCCCCCATCGAGGTCAAGGCTCAGCAGCGCCACCTGCACACCGAACAGGAACGAGGCCTGCGGCACCAGCAGCGGCAGCAAGGTAAAGGCCAGCAAGCCCTGCCGCGCCGCCCGGCCATGCCGCGCCACCGCCTCCAGCGCCGCCACCGAAAACACCAGGGCCAGCGCTGTGGCGGCGAGGGCGGTGGCCAACGTCGTGCGAAACGGCGCTGCAAGGCTGGCCTGCTGCGCCGTCCAGCTGGCGAGGCCGAACCGGATCGGCAGCAGATTCGGAAAACGCCACGGCCCGGCAACGGACCATATCGCCGCTGCCGCGAGGCTAAGGGTTGCGAGGGCGAGCAGGATGGCCAGCGCAAGGCCGCCGAGGCGGATGGCCATTGCCCCGGATCGGCCGCCCGAGGCCGCCCAAAATCGCTGCAACGGGCCGAGAGCGCGTTCGGCCGCGTACCAGATCAACAGGGCGGCGGCGGTGCAGATCAGCACCAGGCAGGCGGCGGCGGCGGCCGGAAACGTTTTCGACAGGTCGGGGTCGAAGAACCAGCGCACCACCAGCACCGCAAGCGGCGGCCGGCGCTCCGGGCCAAGCAGAATGGCGACATCCACCACCGACATCGCATAGGCCAGCACGGCCAGCACCGGCAGGCGGATCTGGCGATAGACGAGCGGAAACACGATTTTCAGAAACGCCACCGGCGCAGGCTGGCCAAGGCTGCGCGCCATCGCCATCAGCCGCATCGCCGGGATCTGGTTCAGCGCCGCCAGCGTCATCAACAGCAGATACGGCGCCTCCTTCAACACGAGGCCCAGAACGAGTGAAATGCCGGCGGCATCGTTGACGCTGGCCACATCAGGAGGCGTTGACCAGCCGGCGAGGGGGGCGATGGCGCGCGCCACCAGCCCACTCGGAGCAGCGATCGCCAGAAGACCGATGGCGATGGCGACATGTGGGGTGGCGAGCAGGGGGGCGATCGCAGCCTGGGCCAGGCGAAACCCGCGTGTGCCATGAAACGCGGCGCAGAACAGCGCCACCGACGCCCCCGAGATCAGCGTGGCGGCCAGGCCGGTGGAGACGCTGAGCCACACCGACACGCCAAGCCCGGGCTGCGCCAACAGCGCGCGCCAGGGATCCAGGCTGAAATGGTGGCCGCCCAGCGCCGGAAGAATGCCGAACGCCGGCAAAATCGTGCCGAGCAGGCCGCCCAGCACCGGCAGCGCCACCACGCCTGCGGCCAGCGCCGTGGGAAGGGCTTTTGGCATCACCCTTCAGGCAGCGCTGGTACGGCGGTCCCACTCGGCGACGATGCGGGTCATCCAACTGGGATGCGGCTCCGCCAGCGTGTGGCCCAGTTCGGCATTGGTCAGCATGCCCGGGCCACGCGGAAGATCCTCGAACCGGCGGCGGTCCGCGACGGTCAGTTTTTGCAGGTCGAGCACGGTGGTGGCGCCAAGGATGGCGGGGTTCTGGGCGCGGGCCTGGGCTTCCGGCGAGAGCAGGAAGTTGGCCACCACGCACGCGGCGCCCGGCTGCGCGGCATTGCCGGGGATGGCCACGAAGCTGGCATTGCCAATGGTGCCGCCGTCCAGCACATAGCTGCGCACGGTGGGCGGCAGAAGGCCGCTGGTGATCGCCAAAGCGGCTTCGGACGGGTTGAACGAGATCATCAGGTCGATCTCGCCGTCGTTGAGCAGGTTGCGCGTGGCGGGGCCGCCTTCCGGAAATTGCGTGCCCTGGCGCCAGAGATGGGGACGCAGCGCGTCGTACCACGTCCAAAGTGGTGCCGTGGCGGTGACGAAAGCGGAATCATCGGCGGGCGACCGCAGCACGGAGCGGTCGGGGGTGAGTTCATAGAGCGCCTGTTTGAGGAACGTGGCACCTAGAAAATTGCGGGCCGTGGGGTGCGCGAGACGTCCGCGATGGGTGGCGGCGAAGTCCAGCATCGCCTTCATGCTGCGTGGCGGAAGCGGCACGCGGGCGGAATCGTGGATGAAGACGATCTGTGCCATCCGCCACGGGGCGGCCAGACCGTCCACCGGAATGGTGAAATCCGTCACCGTGGCCGGTTTGCCCGCGGTGTCCACGAGCGCAAAATTCGGCAGCGTGTCGGCAAAGCGCAGCAGGAAGCCCTGTTGCTTCAGCGCCAGGAAATTCGGGCCGTTCAGCCATATCAGATCCACGGCGCCGTTGGTGTCCCGCCCCGCGCTGCGTTCGGCCACCACGCGGGTGACGGCCTCGGACGTGTCGCGCAGGCGGACATGGCGCAGCTCGACATCATACGAGGCGCGCACCCGCTCGGCAGCCCAGGTGATGAAGGCGTTGGTTTTCTCGTCACCCGCCCAGGCGTTGAACGCGACCGACTGGCCACGTGCGCGTGCCTCGACAGCAGGCCAGTCGGATGCGTCCGCACGCGCGGGCGAGGCAAGGGCGGTGGCGAGCAGGCCCAGATGGCGGCGGCTCACGTTCATGTTGCACTCTCCAACTGCCTGCGTCGCATGCGCGCCGCTTCGATGCGCGGTGCCAGAATTTCCGCATGAAATCTATCGCAGCCGATGCAGAGATTGGCGTAGGGCTTGCCCTGTGGCGTGGTGGTGCGTGATTTTTCCAGAAAATCAGCCACGCTCCATCCGGCAGCAATTCCCATGCGCTCGGGCTGGCCGGCGTTCAGCGCCTCATACACGGGGTCGCCCACCAGGCTGTCGAGGATGTCGATCAGTCGCTCGTCCACCAGATTGCCGATCGGCAGTTTCGTTTTGATACAGCACGGATACACCGCGCCATCCGGCTCGATGGAAACCTCCGAGCCGGAATAGGCGTGGTTGAGGAAGTTGCGGCCACCGGACCAGCGGGCACAGAAATTGTCGCCCAAGGTGGCGGTGGACAGGCCGTTCTCCCAGGAACGTCCGCGCGGCCAAAGTTTGCCAATCCAGGTGTCCGGCGTGGCA
>JBBROR010000069.1:0-12552 GCA_038229175.1 Acetobacterales bacterium
ATCGACCCCTGGAGCCTCGGCGCCCCCGCTTTCGGAGCGACCGACGCCAGGCTGATCGGCCGCGACCTCGCGGGCCTGCGCGCCGGCTATATTCCGTTGATGGCCAATGCCCGCATGAGCAAGGATGTTGCCCGCAACACGAACGAAACCATCGCGGCGTTGGAGGCACGGGGACTTTCCGTCGAGCAGGTCACCGACCCGATCGACTGGATCGAGGAGCCGGCCCGCAACGTCTACATGGGCAACATCTTTGTGGGCTACGGCCCGCATGTGGCAAAATGGGGCAACCAGATGGACCCCGTCCTGCTCGACTTCATCGAGCAGGGCAGCAAGGTCACGCTCTCCGATTTCCGCCGTGGGCAATACGCCCGCACCGGCCTCTACCGCGCCATCCAGAAGCTGTTCGCAAAATACGATTTTCTACTCTCCCCCACCCTCACCCGCACCGCCATTCCCGCCAATTTCAGCAACATCCGAGACCAGATCGACATCGACGGCATCCCCAGCGGCACCACGCGCGTGGGTTGGACGTCCTATGTCTATCCCTTCAACCTCACCGGCCACCCCGCCGTCACCGTGCCATCCGGCTGGGGCGAAGACGGCCTCCCAACCGGCCTGCAGATCATCGGCAAGTGGCACACCGACGCCGACATCCTCCGTCTCGCCGCCCACGTCGAAGAGGCCCGCCCCTGGGCCCACAAATGCCCACCGTAGCCCACCGTAGGATGGGTAAGCGCAGCGCCACCCATCACCTACGACGATGATGGGCGGCGCTAAGCCTTCTTCACATTGTAGAACACCGGGAAGCTCCGCCGTATCCCACTCAAACTCTTCCGATACGCAATTGGCTGCGTATAAGCCCCCAACGGCACATACGGCACGTCCTCAAACGCCTGCAACTGCAACTCCCGCGTGATCCGCTTCTGCTCGTCGGGCGTGGACGCATCCAGAAACTGGTTGCGCAGCTCCTCAAGCTTCGCCGATTCCGGCCACCCGAACGTGCCCGCCCGGCCGATGCCGCGGATATACGATTGCGTCGCCGGAGTCACCGCGATAATCCCCGGAATGTTGTTGCACCACACGCTCCAACCGCCCTTGTCCAACCCTTCCTTGTTGGCCAGGCGCGGTGCCACCGAGCCCCAGTCCGAGGCCTGGTAATCAAGGTTGATGCCAACCCTGCGGAACATGTCCGCCGCAATCTCGCTCATCGCATTCAACGACGGAATGTCCGACGGCACCACGAACACCACTCGCTCGCCCTTGTAGCCGGCGGCCTTGAGGTTGGCCTTGACCTTCTCGAAATCGGGCGCGCCATTCATCACCTCCAGCCCGGCCTCGGTCGACAGTGGGCCACCCGGTAGGAAGAAGCCGCAACGATCCGTCCAAAGGCTGCGATCCTCGCCCATCACGGCGGTCATGTAGTCGGTCTGCTTGATCCCCGGGAAGAAGGCCCGGCGGATCGCGGGATTGTCGAACGGCGGCTGCAGGTGGTTGAAACGGATCATGCTCATGGAGCCGCCAATCTCCTTGGCCTCCACGGCGATGTCGCCACTCTTGCGCAGCAGCGGCAACAGGTCCGGCGTCGGCTGCTCCCACCAATCAACCTCGCCACGCTGCAAGGCCACCGCCGCCGTGGCGCCATCGGGAATGGTGTGCCACTCGACGCGATCGACATACACAATCTTCGGCCCGGCGGCGAAGCTGGGCGTGCCGGACGGGCGTGGCACATAGCCGTCAAACTTCTGATAGACGGCGCGCGATCCCGCCAGGCGCTCATTGGCCATGAAGCGGAACGGACCGCTGCCAACCATCTCGGTCACCTGCACGTTGGACGCCGTCTTCGCCAGCCGTTCCGGCATCACGGGACAGTACGACGACGGTTTTGCAAGTGCCACCGGCAGCAGCGGAAACGGCTTCTTCAGGCGGAACTGGAACACGCGATCGGAGATCACTGAAAGCTCGTCGGTGACAGCCATCACGTTCTGCCCGAACGGATCATTGCGTGCCCATCGCACGATCGACGCCACGGCATCGCGCGCCAGCACCGGCGTGCCGTCATGGAATTTCAGTCCTTCGCGCAACGTCATCTTCCAGGTCTGGCCGCCATCTTCGATGACATGGCCCTCCACCATCTGCGGCTGCGGCTGCAGGCTTTCGTCGAGCCCGTAGAGCTGGTCGAACACCAAAAACCCATGGTTGCGGGTGACGAGTGCGGTGTTGAACACCGGGTCGAGCAGCGCCAGGTCGGCCTGCGGCACGAAATGGATCGTCTTCGTGCCCTGCGACGACGCGACATTCGGCATCGACAGCGTGGCGGCGGCACCCATGGAGGCGGTCAGCAATTGACGACGTTTCATCTACAATCTCCGATCTGAATTTCAGGAGGCGAGAAGTGGTCGGCTGGCGGCCCAAGGGCGGGCCTGTTCGAACGCAAAAGAGGCTTGCAGCACCCCAAGATCGTCAAAGCGCCGCCCGGCGACCTGCAATCCCACAGGCAGTCCGGCGGGCGTGAAGCCACAAGGCAGGCTCACGGCGGGATTGCCGGCCCAGTTGAACGGATAGCTGAACTGCGCCCAGGAAAGCCCATCCCACGGATGCTGCGGCCAGTGCGCCGGCTGCAACAGGTCGGCAGGAAACGCCGCCGTGCTGGCGGACGGCGTGATCAGGAAATCCCAATCCTCGAAAAACTCATGGATGGACTGGCAATAGGCAAAACGCTTCTCGCGCATCGCCATGAACGTCGAAACCTTGATATCGGCCGTGGTCTTGATCATCGCCACGAAAGCAGGGTCCAGCCGATCCTCCCATTCGGGCAAGAAACGAAGACGCCCAGAAAACACCGTGGGCCAGAAGAAGTCGAACAATCCCGGCCCGACTGGCCCCCACCCTGGTGTAACCTGCTCCACGACGGCGCCCATCTCCGTGAATGCACCCACAGCCTTGGCCACCAGCAGAGCAACCTCCGGATCCACCCGCGCATGGCCGAGATCCGGGCTGAAGGCGATCCGTTTGCCGCGCAGGCTGGTGGACAGAACCGACGCGTAATCCATCGGCGGCGCCTCCAGAGAAGAATAATCCCACGGATGCGGCCCAGCCATCGCTTCCAGCATCAGCGCGCCATCCGTCACCGTGCGGGTGATCGGCCCGATATGCGTGGCCAGGTCGTTGTTCGACATCGGCCAGTTCGGCACCCGCCCATGCGTGGCCTTCATCCCGAACACGCCGCACATATGCGCGGGTATGCGCACCGACCCGGCGCCGTCGCCGCCCTGGTGCAACGGCCCATAGCCAGCCGCCGCCCCCGCCCCCGCACCGGAAGACGAGCCGCCAGCACTCAGCCCATGGCCCCAGGGATTATGGGTGATGCCCGTCAGCGGGCTTTGGCTCACGCCCTTCCAGCCAAACTCCGGCGCCGTGGTCTTTCCCAGCATGATGCACCCCGCCTCGCGCAACCGCGTCACGCAGGGCGCATCCATTTCTGGCACATGTCCCTCGAACATCCGGCTGCCCATCTCGGTCAGGATGCCCTTGGTCTGCTGCAAATCCTTGATCGTGACAGGCACGCCTTCCAGCTTGCGCGCATCGCCTCGCCGAAAGGCCGCCTCGGCCTGCACCGCACCGGCGCGAGCGACATCGGCGGTAATCCGCGCCATCGCGTTCAACGAAGGCTCCTGCTGCTCGATATGCCGCAGCACAGCATCAATCACCTCGACGGGCGACAGCGACCGGTCGCGATAGCGCGCGGCAAGCTCGGTGGCGGGAAGAAAGCCTATATCGGCGTCAGTCATCGTGGACCTTCGCTGCTCTACCGGGACTGGGAGTGCAACACAGGAACAGGCAGGACGAAAGACCGAAAGCCTTATACTCAGCCCGCCGTGGCGGATGACGACCGAAGGAGTGCCGCCAGCTGCGGCATATAGTCCTGCCCATGGCCCGCGGCCACCACGCCCTCCAGCGTCGCACCCACCGCGTCGGCGATGGCACGATGCACCCCTGCCGCCTCCGCCGCTTGGCGATAATAGCCCAGGTCCTTGGCCGCATTGCTGATGAAGAACGGCACCGCCGACGGATCGCCGGTCAGCAGGCAGGGCGCTACCCGCTGCAACGCCGTGCCCCCGCCACCGCCCTGCGCCAAAACGTCCACCAGGGTCGTCATGTCCACGCCTGCCGTTTGCGCGTGCGCCGCCACCTCGGACAGCAGCGCCATGAAACCGAGCGAAACGTAATTGTGCAGCAGCTTCATCAGATGGCCGGAGCCCACGCCGCCGATATGGGCGATGTTCTCGCTGAAACTCTCCAGCAACGGCCGCAGCCGCGCCAGCAGCACCGCATCGCCGCCAACCAGAAGGTTCAACGTGCCGGCGCGCGCATGCTGCGGCAGCCGTGTCATGGCCGCATCCAGAAACTGCCCACCCGCCTTGCCCACCGCCGCCGCCATGCGCACGCTCGATTCCGGCAGCGCCGTGGAGCAATCCACCACCACCGTGCCAGGGCGAAGATGTGCGATCGCGCCGTTTTCCGCGGCAAGGATAGCCTCCACCTGCGGCGACCCCGTCACGCACAGCAAAACAATCTCGGCCTGCTGCATCACATCGGCGATCCGCGGCGCCACGCGCACACCCATGGCCCGAAGGTCGGCGGTGTCCTGGTTGCCGGGATGGTCCAGAACGGTCAGTCCATAGCCCGCATGTGCGATGTTCCAGGCGATGCCGTGGCCCATCAGGCCAATTCCAATCATGCCGATCGCAGGCAACTTGCTCATATCAACCCCATCTCGTTGGACCTCGTTACCCACGCCGCGCAGCTTGGCCGAACCTGTTCCAGCCCGGTCCCATCGCAACATAGTGCGCCGCGCGGCGAGGCGGTGACAGAGCCGGGTTCGCTGTAACCTGCCCGACCGCACGATCGGCTGCACGCGGCTGGTGCGTTGGTCCCCGAAATGGTCCCAGGTGGTGCCAGACCTTGCAGCTGCCGTCACGGTCAACGCCAATGCCACGGAATTCGTGTTCACCCTGCGCGAAGGCCATCGCTGGTCCGACGGCACATTGTTTACGGCCGCCGATCTGCTGTTCTGGTATCGCGACGTGCTGATGAACCCCATCGTCACCCCGCCGTGCCAACCTGGTTGCGGGCCAGCAACAAACTGGTTGTGGTGGGCAGCGGGGGTCCGCTGCATGTCCGGTTCCGCTTGGCCAGCCCGAGCGGCCTGTTCCTGTTCAACATGGCGATCTGAACGGGGCGGACATGGTGGCGGCCCCTGCCCACTGGCTGAAGCAGTTCCATATCGCCCCACCGCGACATGTTCAGCCGCACCGTTTATGGCACCCGCATCTCGATGACCGTGGGCAGCCGGCGCATCCTTACACGAAGGCGCTGCTGGCCTTGGTGCCGCGCCATCGCGGCGACAGTCTCGCCCTGTGGGAGGAGATGCACGCGCCTGACCAACCCGGCTAGTCGCAGCTGGAGCGGCTCATGGTGGTGCAGGAGCCTGCGATCGAGGCGCTGGGCAAGGTGGCCGATGGCCGAGCTGATATTGCCGCTGGGATGCCACGCGGTCGTGCTGATGCTGCTGGCCCCCCCCTGGCCTCCCGGGCCCATCAGAGCCTTGCGCGTTCAAATACCTGCGCGAGGAGGCCGGCCGGCCGCCGGCCCTGCTACGCTGGCGCCCGGTACGCGCCGGCGAGGCCTTCGCGATGTTTGACGTGGAATTCACGCCGCGGCTCGACCTGCCGTGGAAACGCATGAACACTGAGCGGCTATTATCGGCGATCTGGCAGCCACCGGGCGGGCTAATGGTGGGGTTCTAGAGCGTGATGATTTTGGGTAGAATCAAAATCATCACGCTCTAGCCCTTGTTTTATCGAGCATGTTTATGCGTCTGGGTGAAGCAACCCAAACGCATCATGATCTGGCGGGTGATCACGCGTGACCTGCGGGTTAATACCGCCGTGTCGCGAATCGTGAATGTGCCTTTCGCCTGAACGGGCGCCTCCACCGCAGGGCGGTTGCGGGATCGTATTGTAACATGCGAGCGAAATGGTAGCGGTGGCCGGATTTGAACCAGCGACCAAGAGATTATGATTCTCCTGCTCTACCGCTGAGCTACACCGCCGTCATTGCAACCCGGGTCGGTAGCCCGGGCGAGGCGGCGGAGATAGCCTTGTCAGGCGGCCACGTCAATCGGCTGCGAGCTTTTCGGATACGCGCGCGCGGATGAACCCGCCGCCGAGCACGCGGGTGCCGGCATAGAAGACGCAGGCCTGGCCCGGCGCTGCGCGGGCGGGTGTTGCAAGGTCGACAAGAACCTCGCCGCCTTCGATGCGGATGCCCGCCGGGTGCGCCATCTCGCCGGAGCGGAGCTTGACGAGGACGTTGAGGTCGCCGGCATCGGTCAGCCAGTTCACATCCCGCAGCGCCAGGGTGGTGGCGCCGGGCGGCGCGGTGTCGATCACCACGCGCCGCGTGGCGGCGTCCAGCCCCACCACAACGCGACGGACGCCCGCAACCTGGGCGCTGCCGAGGCGCTTGGCCTGGCCAATCGTGTAGTTGGCAATTCCCGCGTGCCGGCCGACGCGCACGCCGGTTGTCGTGACGATGTCGCCCTCCTGCATGGCATCGGGGCGCAGCCTTCCCACCACATCGGCATAGCTGCCCTGCGGCACGAAGCAGATGTCCTGGCTGTCCGGCTTGGCGGCAACGTGAAGCCCAAGCCGTTCGGCCTGGGCACGTACACCGGCCTTGGTGGCGTAGTCGCCGAGCGGGAACATGCAGCGTTCCAGCTGCGCTTGGGTGGTGGCGAACAGGAACCAGCTCTGGTCGCGCGTGGTATCCACAGCGCAGTGCAGCTCAGCGCCGCCGGGGGTGTCGGTGCGGCGCACGTAATGGCCGGTCGCCAGGCGTTCGGCACCAAGGTCCCCGGCAAGCTTGACCAGGTCGGTGAATTTTACCGTCTGATTGCAGGCGATGCAGGGCACCGGCGTCTCGCCGGCGGCATAGCTGTCTGCGAACGGCTTGATGACGGCGTCACGAAAACGCTGCTCGGCGTCGATCACGTAATGCGCGAAGCCCAGCCGGTCCGCCACGTCCCGGGCGTCGTGGATGTCCTGGCCGGCGCAACACGCGCCCTTTTTCTGGATGGCGGCGCCATGGTCGTAGAGCTGCAGCGTGACGCCGATCACCTCGTGACCCTGCTCGTGCAGCAGGCCGGCCACCACCGAACTGTCCACGCCGCCCGACATCGCCACCACGATGCGCATGGCGCGAGCCTATCCCTGAAGCGCGTTGCGGCTGGAGGAGGGCAACTTCACCACAAGCCCGTCCAACGCCGGCGTCATCACGATCTGGCAGCCAAGGCGGGAGGTCTTTTCCAGGCCGAAAGCGAGGTCCAGCATATCTTCCTCGTCTTCGCTGGCCTTCTTCAGCTTGTCGATCCACGACGGATCCACAATCACATGGCAGGTGGAGCACGCCAGCGAGCCTTCGCACGCGCCTTCGATATCCACCCCGTGTTTGTGGGCCACTTCGAGCACAGACAGGCCGAGTGGGGCCTCGACTTCGCGGTGGGTGCCGTCACGCTCGATAAAAATCATCTTGGGCATGGATGGATCAGGCCTGCTGGAGGGCGTGGGCGGCCACGAGCGCATGGGCTGCAGCCTCTATTTCGGTCGCGCTGGTAAAGCGTCCGATGCCGATACGCAAGCTGCGTGACGCTTCCCCGTCGCTGAGCCCCATGGCGCGCAACACATAGGACGGTTCCACCACCGCTGACGAGCATGCGGACCCGGTGGACACGCACAGCTCCGGGCATTCCTGCATGAGGGCGGCAGCGGTCCGGGTGGGGAATTGCAGATTAAGGTTTCCGGCGATGCGTGCAGAGGGGGTGCCATTCAGCGAAAGGCCCGGAAGCGTCCGCGAAAGCACGCGAAGGAAATGGTCCCGCAGTAGGCCGATTCGGCTGGCATCGCTGGCCATTTCGGCCACGGCGATGCGGCAGGCCGCACCAAAACCGACCACAAGCGGCGTGGCCAACGTGCCAGAGCGCAGCCCACGCTCCTGGTTGCCGCCAGAGAACAGGGCAGCCACCCGCGCCCGAGGCCTGCGGCGGACATACAGCGCCCCGATACCTTTGGGGCCATAGACCTTGTGCGCGGTGATCGACATCAGGTCGATGCCGGCCACGTCCACCGGGATCTTGCCGAGCGCCTGGGCGGCATCCGTGTGAAACAGCGCGCCGTGCCGCTTCGCCAGTGCTGCAATCGCGGCAATGTCCTGGATGATCCCCGTCTCGTTGTTCACCGTCATCACGCTGACCAGCAGCGTGGGGTTGGCCAACGCGTCTTCCAGGCGCTCAAGATCCAGCGTGCCGTCCCGGCGCACCGGCAGCACGACCGGATCGAAACCGTCCTCGGCAAGGTCGGATACCGATTCCAGAACGCATTTGTGCTCGGTGGCCAAAGTGATCACGCGCCGGCGCAGATCACCCACGCGGCGCGCGTGCCGGGCGGCGCCCTTGATGGCGATGTTGTTGCTTTCGGTGGCGCCCGACGTGAACACGATCTCACGCGGATCGGCCCCGATCGACGCCGCAATCTCGGCGCGGGCACCTTCCACCGCCGCCTCAGCCGCCCGGCCCATCGCGTGTTCAGACGAATGCGGATTGGCGAAGTTGTCAGTGAACCACGGCAGCATCGCGGCCACCACACGCGGGTCGCATGGGGTCGTGGACTGGTTGTCGAGGAAGATCATGCGCGCCATCACATCTATATGGGTCAGGCGGCGCTGCGTGAAAGCCGGTGCACCATGCTGCGATAGGCGGTGATGAAGGCCGCAACGTCGGCCTCGGTGGCGGTCCACGGCAGCGAGACTCGGATCGCCTCGCCAGCCAGCGCCCCCAGGCCCATCGCATCGAGCACGTGCGAGCGCGCAACCTTGCCAGAACTGCAGGCCGCCCCGGCGGAGACGGCAACACCCTCCAGATCAAGCGACATCACCTGCACCTGGGCTGCGACCCCCGGCAGCGCCAGGCAGCTCGTGTTGCCAAGGCGTCGGACATCCCGCGCTATCACGATTGCCCCCGCCAGCTGGCGTTCCAGGCTATCGCGCAAGGCGGAAAGGTCAGAAATTTCAACCGCGCAGGCAGCGCCCAGGCCCGCAATGGCAGGCAAGGCCGGCGTGCCACCGCGCCAGCCGCGTTCCTGGCCACCGCCGCGGAGCAGCGGCGTCACGGAGTTGCGCGGCGCTATCAGCAGTGCACCGCCTCCCTGGGGGCCGCCCATCTTGTGGCCTGACAGAGCCAGGCTGTCGGCGCCAAGCGACACCATGTCCACCGCAAGGCGGCCGGCGGACTGGGCGGCATCCACATGCAGCAAAGCCCCTGCGGCATGGCACAGGCGAGCAGCCTCGGCGACGGGCTGGACAGTGCCGGTCTCGTTGTTGGCGTGCATCAGGCAGACCAAGGCGGGCGATCCTGCCAACAGCCGTTCGAGCTGGCCAAGATCGGCCACGCCGTGGCCATCGACCGCCAGGATCTCCGCCCCAGGCGCCGCCCCGCGGATGGCGTCGTGTTCGGTGGCGCAGATGATCAGGCGGCGGCCATGGCCAAGAGCGTGAACAGCCAGCGCATCCGCCTCGGTGCCGCCGGACGTAAAGACAACCATCTCGGCCGCGACCCCGAAGCGCCGTGCTACCTGCGCGCGGGCGAGTTCAAGCGTGCGGCGTGCACCGCGTCCGGCAGCGTGGATGGAAGACGGGTTGCCCGCCACGTCCATTGCGGCCGCCATCGCCGCCCGGGCCTGCGGGCGCAGCGGCTCAGACGCATTGGCGTCCAGGTAGATCATGGCGGCCGCGCTATTCGGCGGCCTGGGTGCGGGCGGTGCGCATCATGCGGGCCTCCAGATCGGCCAGGGCACCGCGCATGTGTTCCAACTCGTGCAGCAGCGGATCCAGATCGCAATCGGTCGGCGTGCCATAGGCGTCAAAGCGCGGCTTGCGGCCGGGCGACTTGTCGGCGCTGCGTTCCACGGGCCGGGCGGGAATGCCCACCACGGTGGTGTTGGCCGCCACGGCGCTGACCACCACCGCGTTGGCGCCGACCCGGGCATTCTCGCCCACTGTGATACCGCCCAAAACTTTGGCGCCGGCACCGACGATCACGTTGTTGCCGATCGTTGGATGTCGCTTGCCGCGGGCCGTGCTGGTGCCACCCAACGTGACCTGGTGGTAAAGATAGACGTCATCACCGATCTCGGCGGTCTCGCCGATCACCACGCCCATGCCGTGATCGATGATCAGGCGGCGGCCGATCGTGGCGGCCGGATGGATCTCGATGCCGGTGAGGAAGCGGGCGAGATGGGCAACCATGCGAGCCGGCAGGACAGCCCCGCGTGTCCAGAGCGAATGGGCCAGGCGGTGCCAGATCACGGCGTGCAGGCCGGGATAGCAGAGCACCACCTCAAGCGAGGAGCGCGCTGCGGGATCGCGCTCGCGGTAGGCCTGGATCATTTCACGCAAAAACATGATCGCCCCGCAACATTTACATTCTCCTGGCCAACCGTTCCGTCTTATATTCGAAAAAACGTCGGCCACTGTATCATATGGGCGCACTTCCCTGCCCATAAAACGGGGAGCCCCGATTAATGGCGCCGCCGCATGCAAAACAAAGACAAGCCGATGGAGACCCGAGGCAGGTTGCTGGACCCTAAGCTGCCCGGCATTGCAGTCATGCCGTGAAATCAGCGGGTTCGCGGACGAGAGCGTTGGTGAAGGCCGCCCGCAGAACGTGTTGACCACAATCCTGTGAACCGGTCATGCAGTGCACGCAGGGCAGAAAGTTTCCTCTTGCAACGCCCCCCACGTTCGCGGCACGACTGAGGCCTTAGGACGAACTATCTATCTAAGCCATAGGTTGCGCCACGTATCGCAGGCAATCCTCAATGATGCGGCGCAATCCTGCTTCCCGAGGGTCTCAAGCCCGACCGGCAACGGCCGAGGCGAACAGGAAACGGATTTTCGAACAAAATGCCAGAGGTCATGTTTGCCGGTCCTGACGGTCGGTTGGAAGGTCGTTATCACCACTCCAAGGAGACCGGTGCGCCCTTGGCGCTGATCCTTCATCCCCACCCGATGCACGGTGGCACGATGAATAACCGCATATCCTACACGATGTTCGAATCGTTCAAGAAGCTCGGCTTCTCCGTCATGCGGTTCAATTTTCGCGGCGTTGGCCGCAGCCAGGGCCGTTACGACGGCGGCATCGGTGAAATCAGCGACGCTGCGGCGGCGTTGGACTGGATGCAGGCGGTGAACCCAAATTCGGGTGGGCTTTGGATCGCCGGCTATTCGTTCGGTGCCTTCGTGGGCATGCAGCTGCTGATGCGCCGGCCGGAAATTTCCGGCTGGGTCAGCGTTGCACCGCCGTCCAACCACTATGATTTCGGCTTCCTGGCGCCTTGCCCCTGCGGCGGCCTGCTGGTCCATGGCGACAGCGACGAGCTGGTGCCCGAGCCTGCGGTGCGCAAGCTGGTCGACAAGCTGAACACGCAGAAGAATGTCCAGGTCGATTACCGCATCATGGTCGGCGCCGATCATGTGATGGCCAACCATGCCGAGACGGTCGCCGCCCATCTGGAAGACCACGTCACCAAAACGATGGCGCGTCGGACGATGGCGCTGGCCGCCGACTGAGTTCAAGCCCAGACAAAACCATCAAGGGCGCCGATCCGAAAGGGTCGGCGCCGTTTTTTATGATCGCCTCGCCATTCAGGCGCCACGCCTGAAACGCGGCTGGAGATACGATGAACGATCGGCAATGCGGATCGATCCGTGTTGTATCGATGCGCGCCACCGGTCTATTTCTTGTCCACGAGATCCGGGCCCCTCTGGCAGTGCCGCCGACTAAGTCGGCTGCACTGCGATGTCGGATCACCGTGCGCGACCTTTTTGAAGGCCGCCGCTGTGATTCGAAGGGTGCCTGACAACGCCCATCCAACACAGCGACGTTCTTCATGCCGGTCACGCGCAATGTCCCGTGTTCGCCAGGAGGAATTATCATGCCCAAAACCGCCCCCAATAGCTTTAGCCGCCGCACCGCCGACATCGACCGCGTCGAGGTGATGGACGCGCTGATCGAACTGCACGGCACCCGGCTGATGGACGCCACAATCGCCGCCTGCGCCGTGGTGGCACTGGCCGATGGCGACGTCGCCGCATCCGAGCGCGCGCGCGTGCTGACGGTGATGCGCAAGGACGCGCTGCTGTCGATGTTTGCCCAGGACGAGGTGCGTGCCGCGTTCGATGCACATGCCGGCGCCTTCGTAGAAAATCCCGCAGCTGCCATCGAGCAGGCCCTGCATGCCATCATGCCGCTGGCCGGGCGCGGCCGGGAGGCCCGTGTGGTGCTGGAGGCGTGCCTGCTGATCACCGCAGCCGACGGCCGCATCGACCCGCGCGAGCTCGATGCCATCGGCCTGGTGCGCGAGGCGCTCGGCCTCGCGGCGCACGGGTAAGGCCGCGTCCATGGAAAACCTGATGGCATCCCTGCACACCCCCATCGCC
>JBBROR010000070.1:0-12533 GCA_038229175.1 Acetobacterales bacterium
TCGCTCAGCTCGTCGGCAAGGATAGCGGCTACGCCCAAGTGAAACTGATGAGCGGCGAGCTTCGTGTGGTTCGCGGTGAGTGCATGGCGACGATCGGTGCGGTGTCCAACCCGGACAACTCGAACCAGTCGCTCGGCAAGGCCGGCCGCTCGCGTTGGTTGGGGCGCAAGCCGCATCAGCGTGGTGTGGTCATGAACCCGGTCGATCACCCGCATGGTGGTGGCGAAGGTCGTACGTCTGGTGGCCGTCATCCTGTGACGCCGTGGGGCAAGCCGACCAAGGGTTACAAGACACGTGTGAACAAGCGGACGGATAGCCTGATTATCCGCCGCCGCAACAAGGGGAAATGAGCCATGGCTCGTTCCATCTGGAAAGGCCCGTTCGTTGACGGGTATCTTCTTGGCAAGGCCGAAGCTTCGAAGGCATCGGGCCGCAACGAGGTCATCAAGATCTGGTCGCGTCGCTCGACGATCCTGCCGCAGTTCGTGGGCCTCGTCTTTGGCGTTTATAACGGACACAAGTTCCTGCCGGTGCAGGTGACCGAGAACATGGTGGGGCACAAGTTCGGCGAATTCTCGCCGACACGGACCTTCACCGGGCACTCGTCGGACAAGAAGGCGAAGCGGGGCTGACATGAGCAAGCCAAAATATCCTCGCAAGCTGGCGGACACGGAGGCTCAGGCTTTGATGAGCAACATCCGTATCAGCCCGCGCAAGCTGAATCTGGTTGCAGGGCTTATCCGCAACCAGCCAGCCTCCGCCGCTGTCGCGACCCTTACCTTTTCCAAGAAGCGCATTGCGCAGCAGGTCAAGAAGGTTCTCGAGAGTGCGATTGCCAACGCCGAAAACAACCATCAGCTCGACGTCGACCGCCTGGTTGTCGCGCGCGCTGAGGTTGGAAAATCGGTTGTGATGCGCCGCTTCCATGCCCGCGGCCGTGGCCGTTCGGCGCAGATCGAGAAGTGGTTCAGCCACATCAAGATCGTGGTTGCCGAACGTTCGAACGAATTGCCGCCGTCGGTTGTATCAACCGAAGTCGGGGAGGCCGCTTAACATGGGTCATAAAGTCAATCCTATCGGCCTGCGTCTGGGCATCAATCGTACCTGGGACAGCCGTTGGTTCGCCGATGCCGATTATGCGCGGCTGCTGCATGGCGACCTGCTGCTGCGCACGCATCTTCGCAAGAAGCTGGCTGGCGCCGGTGTCAGCCGCGTGGTGATCGAGCGTCCGGCGAAGAAGCCGCGCGTGACGATCTATGCGGCTCGTCCGGGCGTTGTCATTGGCAAGAAGGGCCAGGACATCGAGACGCTTCGCAAGGAGCTGACGAGGATGGCGAAGAGCGAGGTTTCGCTCAACATCGTTGAAATTCGCAAGCCAGAGATCGACGCTACCCTGGTGGCCGAGAACATTGCCCAGCAGCTGGAACGCCGCGTGGCCTTCCGTCGTGCGATGAAGCGCGCCGTACAGTCGGCGATGCGTTTGGGCGCCCAGGGCATCCGCATCAATTGCGGCGGTCGTTTGGGCGGCGCTGAGATTGCGCGGACGGAGTGGTATCGTGAGGGTCGCGTTCCCTTGCATACGCTGCGCGCCGACATCGATTACGGGGTTGCGACCGCCAAGACGACCTATGGCACCTGCGGTGTGAAGGTCTGGATCTTCAAGGGCGAGATCCTGTCCAACGATCCGACGGCTCAGGACCGTCGCGCCGCCGAACAGGCGCCGCAGCGGTAAGGATGAATTGAGATGATGTCTCCGAAGCGGACGAAGTACCGCAAGGCCCATAAGGGTCGTATCAAGGGTGTCGCCAAGGGCGGCACGGCGTTGAATTTCGGCCAGTTTGGTCTGAAGGCGATGCAGCCTGAGCGCATCACGGCGCGTCAGATCGAGGCGGCTCGCCGCGCGATCACGCGTGCCATGAAGCGGGCAGGGCGGGTGTGGATTCGGATTTTTCCGGATGTGCCTGTGTCGTTGAAGCCGGCCGAAGTCCGAATGGGTTCAGGCAAGGGTGCACCGGAATTCTGGGTGGCGCGGGTCGCTCCTGGTCGCATCATGTTCGAGGTTGACGGCGTTCCCGCCGAGCTGGCGCGTGAGGCGCTTTCGCTTGGTGCTGCGAAGCTGCCGATCCGGACGAAGTTCATCACCCGCATCGGGGACGCGTGAGATGAGCAAGGAAGCCAAGCCGGCCGATCTTCGGGCGAAGTCGCCTGACGAGTTGCAGGCGATGCTGCTGGGCCTTCGCAAGACGCAGTTCAATCTGCGATTCCAGCGGGCCACGGGGCAAAACGAAGGTGTGGGTCAAGTGCGCCAGGTGCGCCGCGACATTGCACGTGTGAAGACCATCATGGCCCAGAAGAAGACCTCTTCTGCGGCCGCCAAGTAAGGGAGGGGAGCGATGCCACGGCGCGTTCTCACAGGGCGAGTGACCAGCGACAAGATGACCAAGACCATTACGGTTCTGGTGGATCGTCGGGTCATGCATCCGCTGTATAAGAAGTTCATTCGTCTGTCGAAGAAGTATGCGGCACACGACGAGGCCCAGGAGTGCAAGATCGGCGACAAGGTCCGCATTGAGGAATGCCGCCCGATCAGCAAGCGCAAGACCTGGACGGTGATCGAGCGTAACGGCGCCAAGCTGGGCGAGGCGCAGCCTGAAGCGTCCGATGCAGCACTGATGCCTTCTGCTGCGCATGCGTCGGCCTAAGGAACAGAACAATGATTGCTGTTGAAGCAACCCTCGACGTTGCCGACAACTCCGGCGCCAAGCGCGTGCTGTGCATCAAGGTGCTCGGCGGGTCCAAGCGCAAGACGGCCTCGGTTGGCGACGTCATCGTGGTATCCATCAAGGATGCGATTCCGCGTGGCAAGGTGAAGAAGGGCGACGTGCACCAGGCTGTGATCGTGCGCACCGCGTTCCCGGTGCGCAGGGCGGATGGCAGCGCCATTCGGTTTGACCGCAACGCGGCGGTGCTGATCAACAAGGCGATGGAGCCGATCGGCACGCGTATTTTTGGGCCGGTCGTTCGTGAGCTTCGCGCCAAGAAGTTCATGAAGATCATCTCGCTCGCGCCGGAGGTGCTGTAACATGGCAGCGCGTATTCGCAAGGGCGACCAGGTCTTGGTGACCACCGGGGCCGATCGTGGCAAGCGCGGCGAAGTGTCGCGCGTGATGCCGAAGGATGACCGCGCGGTTGTCCAAGGCGTGAATATTGCCAAGAAGCACACCAAGGCGAAGGGCATGGGCCAGCCGGGCGGCATTGTGGAGGTCGAGGCGACCATTCACATGTCCAACCTGATGCTGGTTGACCCCAAGTCCGACAAGCCGACCAAGGTTGGTTTCCGCGTGCTGGAAGACGGCCGCAAGGTGCGGGTGGCCAAGGCCACCGGCGCCGTGATCGAGAGCTGAGGGCAAGATCGTGAGCGATTCGAAGAACAAGGGTAAGCCAGGCGGCAAGGGCGGCAAGCCTGTTGCGAAGGGCGGCGCGGGTCCGAAGGGCGCCGAGCCGATCCAGCGCCGCGGTGCGAAGCCGGATGCGAGCCTCGTGGCCGATGGCCCTGCGAAGGCCGCCGCCGAAGAGATGCCGCGCATGCAGAAGCGCTACCTCGGCAGCGTTCGGGGCGAGCTGCAGAAGCAGTTCGGCTACAAGAACGTGATGCAGATCCCGCGTCTGGAAAAGATCGTGATCAACATGGGCGTGGGCGAGGCTGCCGCCGACCAGAAGATCCTGGACAGCGCCGTGGCCGAGATGACGTTGATTTCGGGTCAGCGCCCGGTGAAGACGATTGCAAAGAAGGCGATCGCCGGCTTCAAGATCCGCGCTGGGCTGCCCATCGGTTGCAAGGTGACATTGCGCAAGCAGCGTATGTATGAGTTCCTCGACCGGCTGGTGACGATTGCTTTGCCGCGCGTGCGCGACTTCCGTGGCATTTCGGCGAAGGGCTTCGATGGCCGTGGCAACTTTGCCATGGGCTTGAAGGAGCAGATCGTGTTCCCGGAGATCGTCTATGACAAGATCGGTGCGGTCCGCGGCATGGATATCGTGTTCGTGACGACGGCGAAGACCGATGCTGAGGCGAAGGCGTTGCTGAAGGAGTTTGAGATCCCGTTTGCGGGCGAGGTTGCTCCGAAGCAGATTGGGTAAGCTTCTTAGGATTTGCTGAGCGTCTTCCGTGGGGAGGCGTTGGACACTTGGAAAACGGTGGGGGAAGCCCCGCAGGTTCCGAAAGGACGAATGAAAAAATGGCGAAGACCTCACAGGTCAACCGCAACAAGAAGCGGGAAGGCATGGCGGCCCGCGACAAGGGCAAGCGTTCGGCGCTGAAGTCGATCGTGATGGATCGCACGCTTCCCGTGGAAGACCGGTTCGACGCGACGATGAAGCTGGCAGCGTTGCCGCGCAACGGTGCGAAGGTTCGCATCCGTCTGCGGTGCGAGCTGACCGGCCGCGCACGCGCGAATTATCGCAAATTCAAGCTGTGTCGTATCGCGCTGCGGGACCTGGCCAGTGCTGGCCAGATTCCCGGCATGGTCAAAGCGAGCTGGTAAGGGAGACGCACAATGTCGATGTCCGATCCCTTGGGTGACATGCTCACCCGTATCCGCAATGCGCAGCGCAGCCGTCACGCCTCGTGCGTGGCCCCGGCCTCGATGCTGCGGGCCAATGTGCTCGATGCTCTCAAGCGCGAGGGCTTCATTCGCGGCTTTTCGTCTGAGGAGCTTCGTGCCGGTGTGTCGCAGCTGCGTATCGAGCTAAAATACAACGAAGGCGAGCCGGTGATCAAAGAGATCACGCGGGTGAGCCGCCCGGGTCGCCGGGTGTATTCGAAGATCAAGGAACTCCCGCGGGTGTATGCCGGCCTGGGTATCTCGATCCTGTCGACGCCTCGCGGCGTGTTGAGTGATGCCGAAGCGCGCGCTGCCAATGTTGGCGGCGAAGTGCTTTGCCGCGTATTCTGAGGGGCACAGCACAATGTCTCGCGTAGGCAAATATCCCGTCGAGGTTCCTGCCGGCGTTACGGTTGCCATTGTCAATGGCATGCTGACCGCCACCGGCAAGCTCGGAAAGCTCGAACTGAAGTTGACCGACAAGGTCGACGCCAAGATCGAGGACAACAAGGTATCGGTGGCGCCGCGTGGTAATTCCACGCCCGCCCGGCAGATGTGGGGCACGACCCGCGCTCTGGTGGCGTGCCTGGTGAAGGGCGTGTCCGAAGGTTACTCCAAGACGATGGAGATCACCGGCACGGGTTTCCGCGCCGCCGTGACCGGCCCGAACCTGGTGATTAACCTCGGGTTCTCGCATGACGTGGTCTATCCGATCCCGGCAGGCATTACGGTGCTTTGCGAGAAGCCGACGCTTATAAAGGTGTCTGGCATGGACAAGCGCCAGGTGGGTCAGGTTGCGTCGGAAATCCGCGCTTGGCGTCCGCCCGAGCCGTACAAGGGCAAGGGTGTGAAGTACGAGAACGAGCAGATCCTTCGCAAAGAAGGAAAGAAAAAGTAATGGCCGATAACAACAAAGATTTGCAGCAGCGGCGCAAGACTCGTCTGCGCTTTCAGTTGCGCCGCAAGGCTGTTGGGCGTCCGCGTCTGTCGGTGTTTCGCTCGGGCAAGCACATCTACGCCCAGGTGATCGACGACACCGAAGGCCGCACCGTTGCCGCCGCCTCCAGCCTCGATCGTGCGCTGCGCGAGACGCTGAAGACCGGCGCCGACAAGGACGCCGCGGCCGCGGTGGGCAAACTGGTGGCCGAGCGTGCGCTCGCCGCCGGCGTGACCAACGTGGTCTTTGATCGCGGATCCTATATCTATCATGGCCGCGTCAAGGCGCTGGCCGAGGCTGCCCGCGAGGGCGGCCTTGCGTTCTAAGGACGAATAATATGGCACGTGAACCCCGCGAAGGCGGCGGCGGCAACAGGGGCGGTCGCGAGCGCGAGCGCGACGGTGGCGACGAGCTTCTTGACAAGCTGGTGACCATCAACCGCGTGGCCAAGGTGGTAAAGGGTGGACGTCGTTTTGCGTTCGCCGCACTTGTGGTGGTCGGTGATCAAAAGGGCCGCGTTGGCTACGGCGCCGGCAAGGCGCGGGAAGTTCCGGAGGCGATTCGCAAAGCCACTGAGCGGGCGAAGAAGACGATGATCCGTATTCCGCTGAAGGAAGGCCGGACCTTGCATCATGACGTGACAGGGCATTTCGGTGCCGGTTCCGTTGTTCTGCGGTCTTGCGCCGCCGGCACAGGGATCATTGCTGGTGGCCCGATGCGCGCCGTGTTCGAGGCTTTGGGCATCCATGACGTGGTGGCCAAGTCTCTCGGCAGCCGCAACCCGCACAACATGGTGAAAGCCACGTTCGACGGTCTCGCCCGCGCTGCTTCGCCGCGGTCGGTGGCGGCCCGTCGTGGCAAGAAGGTCAGCGATCTGCTCGGCAAGCGCGACGCGCCGACGGAAGTTGCCGTGGAGGCTGATCATGGCTGAAATAGAGAACGTTGCGGTGGCTGATGCTGCTGTGAAGAAGACTGTTCGCGTCACCCAGATCAATTCTGCTCTCGGACGTAAGCCTGGGCAGAAGGCAACGTTGGTGGGGCTCGGGTTGAATAAAATTCGGGCGACGCGGGTGCTTGAGGATACACCTTCGATCCGCGGCATGATCCGCAAGGTGGCGCACCTCATCAAGGTGGAGGATGTGGTCTGATGGTTGAGCTCAATAACCTCCGCGACAATCCCGGTTCGCGCCTTAAGTTCAAGCGGCTTGGCCGTGGTATCGGGTCCGGCAAGGGCAAGACGTCGGGAAAAGGACATAAGGGTCAGAGCGCCCGTGAGGGTGTGGCTTTGAACGGCTTCGAGGGCGGCCAGCTGCCGATCTATCGTCGGTTGCCGAAGCGCGGGTTCAAGAACATCTTCCGCAAGGAATATGCGCCGGTGAACATCGGCTCCATCGTGAAGGCGATTGGCCTGGGCAAGATCGACGGCGCCCAGCCGATCACCGAGGCGGTGCTGAAGGATGCTGGACTGATGCGAGGGTCAAAGGTTGAGGGCGTTCGTCTGCTCGCGACCGGCGAGGTGTCTCAGGCGCTGCACATCACCGTGTGTGGCGCCTCGGTGTCCGCCATCGCTGCCATCGAGGCAGCCGGCGGCACGGTCACGACGACGGTGGCCAGCAAGGCTTCGGCTGAAGCGCCTTCCGCCTGACGCGGAGACGCTGATCAGGATGCTGTAGACTTACGGCGCTGCGCGGGTTGACCGTGCAGCGCCGTTTGCCTTTATGGAGAGCACCACGCCGTACGAGCGCGCTGGTGTAGCACGAGGAAATGTCCCATGGCTTCGGCCGCCGAGCAGCTTGCGTCCAATCTCAACCTCGGAACGCTGTCCAAGGCCACCGAGCTCAAGGCGCGGATTTGGTTCACACTGGGCGCTTTGTTGGTGTACCGGCTGGGCACCTATATCCCGGTGCCGGGCGTCGATGCGACGGTCATGGGCGAGATGCTCAGCCAGCATGGTGGCGGCATCCTGGGCATGTTCGACATGTTCAGCGGCGGTGCGCTGGGCCGGATGACGGTGTTTGCGTTGAACATCATGCCGTATATTTCGGCGTCCATCATCATCCAGCTGATGACGTCGGCGGTGCCGTCGCTCGAGTCGTTGAAGAAGGAGGGTGAGACGGGGCGTAAGAAGCTGAACCAGTACACGCGCTATCTCACGGTGCTTATTGCGCTGTTCCAGAGCTACGGGATTGCGGTGGGGCTGGAGGGCATGCGCGGCAGCCTGGGGGCTGCGGTGATTGATCCCGGCCTGTTCTTCCGGATCTCTTGTGTGGTGACCCTGGTGGGGGGCACGATGTTCCTGATGTGGATTGGCGAGCAGATCACGGCGCGTGGCATCGGCAACGGCACGTCGTTGATCATCTTTGCGGGGATTGTGGCCAACCTGCCGCATGCGTTGGCCAGCCTGCTTGAACTGGGCCGCACCGGCGCGCTGAGCCCGGTGTTCATTCTGTCGTTCATCGTCATCGCAGCGGCGGTGATTGCGTTGGTTGTGTTCATCGAGCGGGCGCAGCGGCGGATTGTGGTGCAATACCCGAAGCGCCAGGTTGGCCAGCGCATGTTTGGCGGCGACAGCACGCATATGCCGTTGAAGATCAACACGGCGGGTGTCATTCCGCCGATCTTTGCCAGCTCCATCCTGCTGATCCCCGCGACCATCTCGGGCTTTTCGTCGGGCACCGGTGAGGCAAGCTGGTTGCAGGCGATTGGCAACGCGCTGGCGCACGGGCAGCCGCTGTATATGGCTGCCTATGCGGCGATGATCATCTTCTTCAGCTATTTCTATACCGCGGTGGTGTTCAACCCTGAGGAGACGGCAGACAACCTGAAGAAATATGGCGGCTTCATTCCGGGCATTCGTCCTGGCACCAACACGGCCGAGTATTTCGACTATGTTCTGACGCGCCTGACCACGATCGGCGCCATTTACATGTGCGTGGTGTGTCTGTTGCCTGAGATTTTGATCAGCCGTTACGGCGTGCCGTTCTACTTTGGCGGCACCAGCCTGCTGATCATCGTTTCGGTCACGATGGACACTGTCACGCAGATCCAGTCTCATCTGCTGGCGCATCAATACGAAGGCATGATTAAAAAGGCGCGGGTAAAGGGGCGGGGCCGTTGAATTTGATTTTTCTGGGCCCGCCTGGTGCGGGCAAGGGCACGCAGGCAAAGATTCTGGAGGAACGCTACGGCATTGCGCAGATCTCCACCGGAGACATGTTGCGCGCCGAGGTGAAGGCCGGCAGCGCGGTTGGGTTGCAGGCACGCGCGGTGATGGAGGCGGGTGCGTTGGTGTCTGATGACATCATCATCCGCATGTTGGCTGGCCGGATCGCGCGTCCCGATTGCGCCCGCGGGTTTATACTGGATGGTTTTCCGCGCACCGTGCCGCAGGCGCTGGCGCTGGATGCCATGTTGGCGGCGCAGAACATGCATCTGGACGCGGTGATCGAGCTGAAAGTAGACGATTCAGCGCTTGTTGAGCGCATCGCAGGGCGCTTTACCTGTGCGAAGTGCGGCGCCGGGTATCATGACAGCTTCCATCCGACGGGTGTTTTCGGCGTGTGCGACAAGTGCGGCAGCACCGAGCTGGCCCGCAGGCCGGATGACAAGCGCGAGACGGTGGCGGCGCGGCTTGAAGCCTATCACCAGCAGACGGCCCCTATCCTGCCGCATTACGCCTCTCAGGGGCGTCTGCATTCGGTGGATGGCATGGCTGACATGGCTGAGGTGACACGCCAGCTGGTGGCGATTCTGGACGGTGTGCCGGCGCTTTGATGGCAAGGAAGCCGGTTTGAGAAAAGCGCAAGCCGTCGTTCACGCAAAGTTGAACCAGCTTCGTTGACTCCTGCTGCTTCCTGGCTATAGTGCGCGCCCTTGACGGTGCATGCTTCGGCGGGTGTGGCACATCGTTCTTCGATTGTTTGATGCAGACCACGGCCCGCCATACCGGCGCTTCGTGTGTGACCAGGAGACCAAGGCGTGGCGCGTATTGCCGGCGTGAATATCCCGACCAACAAGCGGGTAAAGATCAGCCTCCGCTACATTTTCGGCATCGGTCCGGCGAAGGCGCAGGAAATCTGCACCAAGCTGGCGATTGCCGACGATCGTCGCGTGAACCAGTTGTCGGATGACGAGGTTCTGAAGATACGTCAGACCATCGAGGCGGATTACCGCGTCGAGGGCGATCTTCGTCGTGAAGTCTCGATGAACATCAAGCGGCTCATGGATCTGGGCTGCTATCGCGGCCTGCGTCACCGCAAGGGCCTGCCGGTCCGTGGCCAGCGCACGCATACCAATGCGCGCACCCGCAAGGGCAAGGCTGTGGCGATCGCCGGCAAGAAGAAAGTGACGAAGTAAGCGGCATAGGCTGCTCGGCGCTCGCCTTGTGGTGTGGCGCCTTTCGGATGATACGAAACGATACCGCGGCGGGCGTTCCCGCCGCGGACTGATTTGAACAGGATCACCTCATGGCGAAGCCAGCCACCTCGCGTCCCCGTAAGAAGGAACGCAAGAACATCACGTCCGGCGTGGCCCATGTGGCCGCTACGTTCAACAACACCATGATCACCATCACGGACGCCCAGGGCAACACGATTGCCTGGTCTTCCGCCGGTGCGCAGGGTTTCAAGGGCAGCCGCAAGTCGACGCCCTATGCGGCGCAGGTTGCGGCCGAGGACGCCGGCAAAAAGGCCCGCGAGCACGGCATGGAGACGTTGGAGATCGAAGTGAACGGTCCCGGGTCGGGCCGCGAGAGCGCCCTGCGTGCGTTGCAGGCCGTGGGGTTCTCCATTTCCGCAATCCGCGACACCACGCCGGTGCCGCACAACGGATGTCGCCCGCGCAAGCGGCGTCGGGTTTAAGCCGATGAGGTTGTCCGCAGTCCTCCAGAAGAATTGGCAGTCGCTGATCAAGCCGGAGAAGATCGAGGTCGAGCCCGGCTCCGATCCCGCACGCGTCGCCACCATCATCGCCGAACCGCTGGAGCGCGGCTTTGGCATGACACTCGGCAACGCGATTCGCCGTGTGCTGATGTCGTCGTTGCAGGGCGCGGCCGTTACGGCCGTGCAGATCGACGGCGTGCTGCATGAATTCAGCTCGATCCCGGGCGTCCGCGAGGACGTGACGGATATCGTGCTGAACATCAAGCAATTAGCCCTTCGCATGCACGGCGATGGCCCGAAGCGCATGATGTTGAATGCCACCGGCCCTGGCGAAGTTCGCGCCGGGCAGATTGCCGCTGGCCACGATATCGAAGTGATGAACCCCGACCTCGTGATCTGCACGCTCGACGATGGCATCAAGCTGGGCATGGAGTTCACCGTGAACTCCTTCAAGGGTTATGTGCCCGCCAGCGCCAACCGTCCTGAGGATGCGCCGATCGGTTTGATCCCGATCGACAGCATCTTCTCGCCGGTGCGCCGTGTGTCCTACAAGGTTGAACCGACCCGCGTGGGTCAGATCACCGACTATGACAAGCTGCTGCTGACGGTTGAGACCAATGGCGCCGTGACGCCTGAGGACGCCGTGGCGTTGGCCGCGCGCATCCTGCAAGACCAGTTGCAGCTGTTCATCAACTTCGATGAGCCGCAGGCGGTGCGTCATGAGGAGCCTGAGGACGATCTGCCGTTCAACCGTAATCTGCTGCGCAAGGTGGACGAGCTGGAGCTGTCGGTGCGTTCTGCCAACTGCCTGAAGAACGACAACATTGTGTATATCGGCGATCTCGTTCAGAAGTCGGAGCAGGAGATGCTGCGCACGCCGAACTTTGGCCGCAAGTCGCTCAACGAGATCAAGGAGGTTTTGGCTTCCATGGGGCTGTCGTTGGGGATGAGCGTGACCGGCTGGCCGCCTGAGAATGTTGAAGACCTGGCCAAGCGTTTGGAAGAGCCCTTCTAGAGCGTGATGATTTTGGGTATAGTCAAAATCATCATGGGCTAGGCTTTGTTTTACCGATCATGTTCATGCGTGTGGGTTAAGAAACCCCAACGCATCATGATCTAGACGCCGCCATCACGCGATCAGCCCGGCCACCCGTTGTGAAACACGCGGAATGGCACTGATATTTTGTTAGGGATTTAGACCAATGCGTCACGGGGTAGCCGGCCGTAAGCTCGGCGTGACAACAAGCCATCGCTTCGCCATGTTTCGCAACATGGCGCATGCGCTGATTAAGCATGAGCAGATCACCACGACGCTGCCGAAGGCCAAGGAGTTGGGCCCGGTGGCCGAGAAGCTGATCACGCTGGGCAAGCGCGGCACGCTTCATGCGCGTCGGCAGGCCTATGCCCAGCTGCGGGACGACGTGATTGTGGCGAAGCTGTTTTCAACGATTGCCGAGCGCTATAAGGATCGTCATGGCGGTTACACCCGCGTGATGAAGGCCGGCATGCGGTATGGCGATGCGGCGGATATGGCGGTGATCGAACTGGTGGATCGCGATCCGGCTGCCAAGGGTTTGGACAGTGGGCCGAAGGCTGAGACGGCTCAGGATGACGACGCCGAGTAATATTGGTGCGATGGCGGGCACTGTCCGCCCTGCGTTGAATGATGGATTGGGCCGGCCCTCGTTTCTTGCGGGGGCCGGCCTTATCTTTTGGGGATGAGCATGATTGCGCCGCTGGCGGATCGCCTGCGTCCGCGGGCGTTGGATGAGGTTGTGGGGCAGGACCATCTTGTGGGCCCGGCCGGGACGCTGACGCGCATGCTGGGGCGGGGGAGTTTGGCGAGCCTTGTTCTCTGGGGGCCGCCTGGGGTGGGTAAGACCACCATTGCGCGGTTGCTGGCCAGCCAGGCCGGTTTAGAATTTGTTCAGCTTTCGGCGGTATTTTCGGGGGTGGCCGATCTCAAACGGGTGTTTGAGGAGGCGACCAAGCGTCGTCGCCTGGGTGAGGGCACGTTGCTGTTTGTGGATGAGATCCATCGCTTCAATCGCGCCCAGCAGGATGGATTTTTGCCGGTTGTGGAGAACGGGACTGTCACGTTGGTGGGGGCCA
>JBBROR010000071.1:0-12484 GCA_038229175.1 Acetobacterales bacterium
CCCTGGGGCGATCCGTCCGACGAATTGCTGGAGGGAACGCTGGCGGGGGTGCGCTGCGTGTTCCTGCCGCGCCATGGCCGCGGCCATCCGCTGCCGCCGAGCGCCTTGAACTACCGCGCCAACATCGATGCGATGAAGCGCATGGGGGTGACGGACATCATCTCATTGTCAGCGGTTGGCTCGCTCAAGGCGGAATTGCCGCCCGGGCATTTCGTGATCGTGGACCAGTTCATCGATCGCACCTTCGCGCGCGAGAAAAGCTTCTTTGGCCCGGGCTGCGTGGCGCATGTCTCGGTCGCCCATCCGGTTTGCCCACGGCTGGGCGATGCGCTCGAAGCCGCAGCTTTGAGGCTTTCGCTGCCGGTGACGCGGGGCGGCACCTATCTGGTGATGGAGGGGCCGCAGTTCTCCACCAAGGCCGAGAGCGAGCTGTATCGGTCGTGGGGCTGCAGCGTGATCGGCATGACCAACATGCCCGAGGCCAAGCTGGCCCGGGAGGCCGAGATCTGTTACGCAACAGTAGCGATGGTGACCGACTTTGACTGCTGGCACCCCGATCACGACCATGTGACCGTGGAGCAGGTGGTGAAATTTTTGCTCGGCAACGCCGAAGGCGGCCGTAGCCTGGTGCGCGAGGTGGTGCCGATGATTGGCGCCGCCCGTGACCTTTGCCTGGCCGGGTGCGACCGCGCGTTGGATCATGCGTTGATCACCCATGCCGATCGTCGGGATCCCGCCATGATGGCAAAGCTCGACGCGGTGGCTGGCAGGGTTCTGCAGGTCAGCCGCGTATGACTGCGGGGGGAACGCGCACTTGCAGGCTCCCCCGGATTGCGCGTAGGTCCCAATGCCATGTTCATGCGTTGAGGTGAAGCAGCCCGAATGCAACATGATCTAACGTGCCGGGGCAGCGTCTGGACGCTGCTCTGAAGGAGACAGCCAGACGATGCGCTATCCGGACGCCTCCAACCACGATCTGCTCGGCCGCATCCCACTCACTGCCAGAACCATTCTCGATGTCGGCTGCGGCACTGCGGCGCTGGGCATGGAGTATAAGCGCCGCAATCCGGCCTGCCGCTATTTCGGTATCGAGTCGGACCCGGAGGCTTGCGTGATCGCGGCCTCGCGGATCGATTTCGTGGCGGGCGCCGATGTGGAACAGGTGCCGTTGCCGTTCGGTGATGAGACGTTCGACTGCATCATCTATGGCGACATCCTAGAACACCTGCGCGATCCCTGGGCGCTGCTGCGGGCGCAGGTCGAACGCCTTGCCCCCGGCGGGGTGGTGCTGATCTGCATGCCCAACATCGAGCATTGGAGCTTTGCCGCCAAGTTGCTCGCCGGCACCTGGAACTATGAGGAGACCGGGCTGATGGACCGCACCCATCTGCGCTGGTTCTCCACACGCTCCACCCAGGCGGCGATCGCCGCGGCCGGCCTGCAGCCGCATGACGTGTCGGGGCGGGTGTTCGACGCGCAGCAATGCGGCGAATTCATCAAGATGATCGCGCCCAGCCTGCAGGCGATGGGGGTGGATCCGCAGGAATATTACGGCCGCGCCAGCCCGCTGCAGCACATCTGGCGCGCCTTGCGCGAGCCGGTGCAGCGGATGAACATCGTGTCCACCATGCTGCCGCCGGTGGGCGGCGTGAGCGAGGTGCGGGTGATCCAGCCGATGCGGGCGCTGGGCAGCGTGCCGGATATCCTGGCGATCGTGACGCAGGATGCCGAGATTCCCAACTTCGAGCCCGACAGCCCGAAACTCTTCATCTTCCATCGCCCGTTGCTGGCTGGTGCCGAGGGGCTGGTGCCGGTGCGCCAGCTGCTGGCCCTGGGCTTTGTGGTGATATGCGAGTTTGATGATCATCCCGACTACATCCCTGTGCTGCAGCGCGACGACGTTCAGAATTTCCGCGCCGTGCATGCCGTGCAGACCAGCACGGTGCCGCTGGCCGAGGTGCTGGTGCAACGCAACCCCGAAGTGGCCGTTTTCCCCAACGCCATCGATCTTTTGGCCGAGCCGCGCAACTTCAAGGACCCCAACCGCATCACGTTGTTCTTCGGCGGGCTGAACCGCGAGAACGATTGGCCGGATTGGCTGGATACGCTGAACGAGGTGATCGCCCTCGCAGGCGACCGGCTGCACGTTCATATCGTCAACGATGCGGGTTTGTACGAGGCGCTGGCGACCGAGCACAAGAGCTTCACGCCGCTGTGCGACTACGAGACCTATATGGACCTGCTGGCCAGCAGCGAGATTTCGTTCATGCCGCTGGCCGACACCGTCTTCAATCGGTGCAAATCGGACCTGAAGTTTTTGGAGGCCGCGGCATCACGCGTCGTGGCGCTGGCGTCGCCCACCGTCTATGCCCGCGTGATCGAGGACGGGCGGACCGGCATGGTGTTCCACTCGGCCGAAGAGCTGAAGCAAAAGCTGCTGTTCCTCATTCACAATCACGACGCGGCGCGCGCCATCGCCGACCAGGCGCGGCATTACGTTCAGCATCACCGCATGCTCGCCGAGCAGCTGGCCGGACGGATTGAGTGGTATCGCAGCCTGTGGGAGCGGCGGGACGCGTTGAATCGTGATCTGTTGGCGCGCGTGCCCGAACTGGCGCAGCCCACAGCCGCATCCGGCGTGAACGCGGCGCTGGAACAGGCGCTGGCTGCGATGTCCACGCCGGAGACCATGGGCCGCGTGGTTGTGCTGTCGCGCGGGTCGTAGGGACCCACTCATGGCAGCCGGCCGTTTTCGAAGCTGGCTGTCCCAGGCGTTGCCGGCCATCAGCAGGACGGTGCCCGCAGCGACCGCACCGCCCGAGGTGGTATGGGCCGCGTCTGGCGATACCAGGCTGGAGCGGGTCTGCTTAAATTGCGGCGGGTCGGGCTTGAAGCCACCGATGCTCACTGTGGCGTTCCGCGCCTTGCATCTGCGGCAGCGGCGGTGGGTGCTGTTGGCCTGCCCGGATTGCCAGTGCCATTTCTTCACCGACCCCGAAGGCGCGCCGGCGCTGGCCTTGGCAGACTATGCCGATGACGAGATGCTCAGCCGCGGCAGGGCCACGCTCTATCTGCAGCACGGCGCCGGCCTCGCGCAGCTGATCCGCCCTATTGCCAGCCTGCCGAACGGCCCCGGCACCCGGCTGCTCGATATCGGTTGCGGCTTCGGATTCGGCCTCGATTTCGCCATGCGGGCGCGTGGCTGGTCCGGGTTGGGGATCGATCCGGCGGGGATCGCAGCGTTGGGGGCCGCGCGTCTCGGGCTGCCGATCGAGCAGCGCCTGCTGGGCGCTGACGAACCTGCGATGCGTGGGACGTTTGATGTGGTGATGGCGGCCGAGACGATCGAGCATGTGTCGGATCCGGCTGCGTTTTTGCGTATTCTGGTTTCGACGATGCGCAGCGACGGCGTGCTGGTGCTGACCACGCCGGATGCGGCGGCGATCCGCCCGGAAACGCCGAAGGGCCAATTGGCCGGATTGCTGTCGCCTGGCCTGCATGTTGTGCTGCAATCCGAGCACAGCCTGCACCGGCTGCTGGCGGAGGCTGGCCTTGAGCATACTCGCTTTTTTCAAGACGGCGGGGCACTGGTCGCCATCGCCAGCCGGGTGCCCTTGCCGCCGCAGCCGGATGACGCTGAGATTGCACGGTCGCTGCTGGCCCATTTGATTGCCCGCGCCGCCGCGTTTGCGTGGGATGACGCGCTGTTCTGGGGATTTGCCGGCCGGGCCTTTCTGGAGGCGGTCAACGCCGGTGCGTGGTCTGAGGCCAATGGATTGCGCGCCACCTTGGCCGCCGCCTGCCACCAGCGTTTTGCGCTCGATCTCGATGCGCCGGCTTTGTTTGACGAGACTGCCGCTTGCAGCCTCGAACGCATGGCCATGCTGATGCCGCTGAATTTCGGTATTTTGATTTACGCCGATGCGATGCGACGGCTGGGGCAGGGCGAGCCGCGGGCCGAGCAGGTGGGCCGGTTGGAGATTGCAGCGCAGGCCTTGAGCCGGCTGGGCCGGGCTGTGGGCGAACTCGGCATGGCGGACCCGCTCAGCGAGGCGATCGGTTGGGCCGCAATGGCAGAAGGCCTGCTTTGTGCCGTCACTTTACCCGCTCAGGATTTTGTCTGCCGTTTGGCCGCGTTGCAGGCCGCCCCAGGCGAGGGGGCGGGCGGGCGGCGCGAGGTGATGCGCCTGCAGGCTTTCGTGACGCTGGTGAACGCGGCGCGATACGACATGGCGCGCCGGCTGGTGGACAGCTGCGCTGAATTCGGCGCGCCGCGTGAGCGCCAAGGGCAGGATGCCGTTTATTGCCGCGCCATGTTGGAGTTGCAGCCAGGCGGCGACACCCAGCGCGCGGTGGACGATTTCAAATGGATCCGGACGCGGCTGGCCGAAGCAGCCAAGCCCGATGGCATGCCGATGTTCTGGTCGGCGTTGCGCGGCGAGACTCAGGCGCTGGTTGTGTTGCACCGCCAGGCGGAGGCATCGGCATTGTTGGACGCACTCGTATATGAAATGGCGGAGGCGGGGGAGGCGGCGCCCCCTGACCTTGCCCGAACCTTCAGGACCGAAAACTGATGCTTTTCCGTAGCCTTCTGAACTGGCCGCACAAAGTATGGAACACGCTGATTTGGCGCGTCATTCCCTATTGCGCGTTTCTCGTCAGCTTCAGCCGCAGCTATGAGCAGGCTGTCCTGAACTGGCCCGACACGAAGCCGCTGCTGGGCCCTCGCGTGGCGCTGTTTGTGCATTACGATGGCAACAAGATCGTGCGCCCCTACGTGCTGCATTATCTGGCACGCCTGCAGGAGGCCGGGCTATCGGTGCTTTTTGTGTCCAATGCCGGCGAACTCACGGCCGCGGCGATGGAGACGGTCAAGCCGTTCTGTTCCGGCATCCTGGTGCGCCGCAACATCGGCTACGACTTCACGGCCATGCGCGAGGGGCTCGAACATTTTGGCCTGCCGCGCGCGGACACCGAATTGCTGGTGATTGCCAACGACAGCGTCTATGGCCCGCTGCGACCTCTGGACGAGTTGCTGTCGCGCATCGATTTCGACGAGGCCGACCTTTGGGGCGCTACCGACAGTTGGCAGGCGCGGTATCATCTGCAGTCTTATTTTCTCGCCGCCGGCCCCGCGCTGCTGCGTCACCCGGCCTGGGCGGCGTTCTGGGCGCAGGTTCGCCCGGTGCCGAGCAAGCGTTGGGTGATCAACAAGTATGAGGTGGGCATGACGCAATGGATGCTGCACGCCGGGCTAAGCGTTGCCGCCCTGTGGCCGTATCAGACGGTGGTGCAGGGCATCGACGAGAGCCAACTGATGGGTGGCCCGCGCGATGATAGAACGGAGACCGATCCGCTGGTCACGGTGCGGCGCAACCATTCCCGCCGGCTGCGCGTCGGCTATGTGAACCGAATTGCGCAGAACCCGACATCGGATATGTGGCGCCAGCTTCTGGTGGCGGGTTTTCCGTTCCTGAAGCGCGAATTGGTGCGCGACAACCCGACCTGTGTGTCTGACATAATGGACTGGCGCAAGGTGATTGCGGAGACGAGCGGAGCCGATATCTCGATGATCGAACGCGACCTGCAGAGATTGGACCGCAATCAGGCGCCTTGATCGCGGACCAGCAAGGTTTGCAGAGCGAGCTCATCGGCAGCATGGCGCAGCGCGGCCGCGAGGCTTCGGTCGCGCAGGCGGCGGGTCACCATCGACAGGATTTTCAGGCGTTGATCGGCTGGCTCGTCCGGGCTGAGCAGCAGGAACAGCAGGTCCACCGGCGCGTGGTCGATGGCGTCCCACGCGATCGGGCGTTCGAGCCGTGCGAACAGGGCGAAGGGTTGCGGTGTGTCGAGGCGGGCGTGAGGCAGGGCGATGCCGGCACCGATGCCGGTGGAGCCAAGCGACTCGCGCGCCACCAGGGCATCGGCGATCGGCCTGGAGGCGGCGCCCAGCAAGGTGGCGGCGCGTTTGGCGAGTTCGGCCAGGGCGGCGGCCTTGTCGCGGGGGCGCAGCACCAGCACGTGGGCGGGTGGGAAGAGAGATTCGAGCGTGATCATGCGGCTTTGTCGTCCTGGACCACCAGGCGGTAGCCGATGCCGGTTTCGGTGATGATATGGGCGGGGCGTTCGGGGTCGGCTTCTAGCTTTTGGCGGATCTGGCGGACATAGACACGCAGTTGCTGCACGTCGCCGGAGGCTGCGAAGAGTTTGCCCAGGATCATGCGGTGGGTAAGGACGCGGCCGGCATGGGTGACCAGCAGTTGCAAGATGTCCCATTCGCGTGGGGACAGGTGCACGTCGGTGCCGGCGACCGATACCAGGCGGCGGACGAGGTCCACGCTGAGGGGGCCGGAGACGAAAATGGGAGCCGCGCCCTCCTGGTGGAGCTTGTGGCGGAGCGCGGTGCGCAGGCGGGCGACCAGCTCGGCCATGCCGAAGGGCTTGGTGACGTAGTCGTCCGCACCGAGGTCGAGCGCTGTCACCTTGCCGCGTTCGTCGTCGCGCGCTGAGAGCACCACGATGGGGGTGGTGGTGCCGGCGGCGCGGAGGGTGCGGATGATGTCGAGGCCGTCGCGGTCGGGGAGGCCGAGATCGAGCAGCAGGACGTCCACGCCGCCGGATTTCATGGCGGCGAGGGTTTCGGCGCCGTCCGCGGCTTCGATGACGCGCCAGCCTTGGGCGGGCAGGCTGGTGCGGAGCAGGCGGCGGATGGCCGGTTCGTCGTCTGCCACGAGCACGCATGGGGCGGTCATGCGGGGGTCTGTGCGGTGGCGGGGAGGCGGATGGTGAAGACCGCACCTTGGGGCGCGGCATCGGGATGGTCGGTCCGGTTGCCGGCATCGATGGTGCCGCCCATGGCTTCGACGAAACCGCGGCAGATGGCAAGGCCAAGGCCGGTGCCGGGGCGTTGGCGATCAGCACCGTGCAGGCGGGTGAATTTTTCAAAGACCATCTCGCCACCACCTTCGGGCAGGCCGGGGCCTTCGTCCAGCACCTGGACCAACAGGTTTTCGCGCGTATGGCTGACGCGCAGGGTGATCGTGGTGCCGGCGGGGGCGTATTTAGCGGCGTTGTCGAGCAGGTTGAACAAGACCTGTTCGAACAGCACGGCGTCGAGACTGGCCTGGGGTAGGTTGGGGGCGAGGTCGAGCACAGCTTTATGGCCGGCCATCATCTGGGCGGCTCGGGACAGGGCGCTGGCGGCGATCTCTCCGATGTCGGCGGGTTCCATGCGGGGGCGTAGCGCGCCGGCTTCAAGCTTTGTCATGTCGAGCAGGTTGGCCACGAAGCGGTTCAGTCGTTCGGCTTCGGCGTGGATGGTGCCGAGCAGGTCGCTGCGGCCTTCGTCGTCGATCAGATTGCCGTAGCTTTCGAGACTGCTGGCAGCCCCCAGGATGGAGGCGAGCGGCGTGCGCAGGTCGTGCGAGATGGAGGTGAGAAGGGCGGCGCGGAGGCGTTCGGTTTCGGCCTGCACGCGGGAGCTGTCGAGATCGCGGGAGAGTTGGACACGCTCGATGGCCAAAGCGGCCTGGTCGGTCAGCGCGTCCAGCAGGCGGCGCTGGTCGGGGGAGAGAAGGGCACCGGGACGGTCGGCGTCAAGGCCGATCACCGCCACCTTGCCCCGGCCGGTGCGCAACGGAAGAAAAAGCCAGGAGGCGCCGGGCAGGCTGTCCGAGCCGCGGCCGGCGGGGCGGTCGGATTGCCAGGCCCAGCTGGCGGCGGCGTGGTTGCCTTCGTCGAGGCTGTCTTCCGGGGGGTAGCCGGCGCGCACGTCCAGACGGTCGTTCTGCGGCAGCAGCAGCACCACGCGAACCTCCAGCATGACGGCGACCTGATAGGCGGTGGCCCACAGCAGATCGTCCAGCAATGGCGCCTCGGCGATCTTGCGGGTGAACTGGTAGAGCTGCTCGACCACCTTGGTGCGGGCGCGGGCCGACAGGGTTTGGGCGCGCATGCGGGCGGCGAGGTTGCTGGCGATGAGGGCCGCGATCAGGAAGAAGAACAGCGCCACCACGTTCTCGGGGTCGGCGATGACGAAGGTGTAGAGCGGCGGCAGGAAGAAGAAGTTGTAGGCCAGCACCGAGGCGATGCAGGCGGCCAGCGAGGGGCCCAGCCCGAACCAGGCGCCGGCGGCGAGCACCGAAGTGAGGAAGGCGAGCGAGACGCTGTTGGGGGTGAGGTATTGCTGCAGCATCAGGCCGATGCCGAGTGCCGCCAGGACCAGCAGGCTGCTGCCAAGATAGGGGCGGAACTGGACGGCCTGCCGGGCGACCGGCAACTTCGCCGATGACGCCGTAGCATGGGGCTGGTGGCCGACGACATGCACCGGGATGTCCTGCGCGGCGGCGATGAGGTCGCGCGCCACCGATCCGCGCAGGCGTTCCCACCAGGAGGTCAGTGGTTTCGCGCCCACCACGATCTGGGTGACGTTGTTGGAGCGTGCGTAGGACAGGACCTCCTGCGCCACCGCACTGCCGGGGATGGTGATCGCGGTGGCGCCGAGCGATTCTGCAAGCCGCATCTGTTCGGCCACGCGCAGCTGCTCGGTCTCGGACAGCTGGTCCTGGGTTTGCACGTGCACCGCGGTCCAGGGGGCGTGGAGCATTTCGGCCATGCGGCGGCCGTAGCGGACGAGATCGGTGTCGGCGCCGCGGCGGGTGATGCAGACCAGCACGTGCTCGCCGGCGGGCCAGGGGCCGGCGATGGCGTGGGCGCGCATATGGTCGCGCAGCTGGGCGTCCACGCGCTGGGCGGTGCGGCGCAAGGCGAGCTCGCGCAAGGCGGTGAGGTTGCCGGACGAGAAGTAGTTGCCGACAGCGCGCGTGGCGGTTTGGGAGACGTAGACCTTGCCGTCGTGCAGGCGCTGGATGAGGTCGGACGGCGTGAGGTCCACGAGTTCTATATCGTCTGCCTGGTCGATCACGTCGTCCGGCACCGTCTCGCGCACGCGGATGCGGGTGATGGAGGCCACCACGTCGTTGAGGCTTTCGACGTGTTGAATGTTCATGGTGGTGGCGACGTCGATGCCGGCTTCGAGGAGTTCTCGGACATCCATCCAGCGTTTGGGGTGGCGCGAGCCGGGGGCGTTGCTGTGGGCAAGTTCGTCGACCAAGGCGAGCCCCGGCTTGCGGGCCAGCAGGGCGTCGAGATCCATCTCGTCGATGAACCGGCCTTTGTACGGCACGCGCTGTCTGGGCAGCACCTCCAGCCCTGCCAGCAGCGCCTCGGTCTCGGCGCGGCCATGGGTCTCGACGATGCCCGCGACCACGTCGATCCCGTCGCGCCTTCTGGCCTGGGCGACGGTGAGCATTTCAAAGGTTTTGCCGACGCCTGGGGCGGCGCCGAGGAAGATCTTCAGCCGGCCCCGGACGCGCGGGTGCAGTTGCTGCAAGAGCGCGTCTGGGTCCGGCCGGCCGTCACGATCGTTCACGGCAAGATCAACGCTGGGCATCCAGGGCGATGTTCAGCGCCAGCACATTCACCCGCGGCTCGCCGAGCAATCCTGCCAGGCGACCCTTGGTCTGCTGCTGGATCAGCTTCTCGACGAGGGCCACCGGCAGTTTGCGTTCCTTCGCCACGCGGGGTGCCTGGAAGGCCGCTGCTTCGGGCGAGATGTCCGGGTCGAGGCCGCTGGCCGATGTCGTCACCAAATCGGCCGGCACCGGTGCACCGGGATTTTCAGCCTGCAAGGCGGCGATGTCGGCTTTCACCCGGTCCGACAGGGCCTGCGAGGTGGGGCCGAGGTTGGAGCCGGCGGAGTTCATAGCGTTGTAAGGGGCGGACACGGTCTTGGTTGCGTCCTTCGGGTCTGTGTCGGTGGTGGCCGATGGGCGGCCATGGAAATACTCGGGCCGGGTGAAATTCTGGCCGATCAGGGCGGAGCCTACCACCTTGCCATCAACCTCTATTTGGCTGCCGTTCGCTTGGCTGGGAAACAGCGCCTGGGAAATGCCGGTCAGGGCGATGGGGTAGGCGAGGCCGGTCACGAGGGTGAGCAGAGCGAGGAAAACGATGGCGGGGCGTAGTTCGCGCAACATGTCAGAATTCCTTATGCCAGACCGAGATGGCTGACGGCGAGGTCGATGAGTTTGATGCCGACGAAGGGGGCCAGGATGCCGCCGCCGCCGTAGACCAGCAGGTTGCGGCTGAGCAGGGCGCCGGCGCCGATGGAGCGGTATTTGACGCCCTTCAGCGAGAGCGGGATGAGGGCGACGATGATCAGGGCGTTGAAGATGATCGCCGAGAGAATGGCCGATTGTGGGCTGGCCAGATTCATCACGTTCAGCGCCTGCAGCTGCGGGTAGAACGCCAGGAACATCGCCGGGATGATGGCGAAATACTTGGCCACGTCGTTGGCGATGCTGAAGGTGGTCAGCGCGCCGCGGGTCATGAGCAGCTGCTTGCCGATTTCCACGATTTCGATGAGCTTGGTGGGGTCGCTGTCGAGATCGATCATGTTGCCGGCTTCGCGGGCCGCCATCGTGCCGGTGTTCATGGCCACGCCAACATCGGCCTGGGCGAGAGCAGGCGCGTCGTTGGTGCCGTCGCCGCACATGGCAACCAGCTTGCCCTGGGCCTGTTCGGAGCGGATGAGCGCCAGCTTGTCCTCGGGCGTGGCCTGGGCAAGGAAGTCGTCCACGCCGGCTTCGGCAGCGATGGCGGCAGCGGTGAGCGGATTGTCGCCGGTGATCATCACGGTGCGGATGCCCATGCGGCGCAGCTCGGAAAAACGCTCGCGGATGTTGGCCTTCACCACGTCTTTGAGGTGGATGACGCCGAGCAGACGGTCGCCATCGGCCACGGCCAAGGGGGTGCCGCCGGATTTGCCGATGCGGTCGGCGGCGGCGCGCATGTCTCGGATGGTCTGTGGCGGGGCGTTGGGGACCCATGACAGCACTGAGTCCACGGCGCCTTTGCGGATGGAGCGGCCTTTGATGTCCACGCCGCTCATGCGCGTCTGGGCGGTGAATTTGATGAACACGGCGTCCGGCGACGGCGTGGCACGTTGGGCGTATTTGTCGCGGGCCAGGACGACGATCGAGCGTCCCTCTGGGGTCTCGTCGGCCAGCGAAGCGAGATAGGCGGCTTCGGCCAAAGCCTGGGAGGAGACGCCGCCAACTGCGGAAAATTCGCTGGCCTGGCGGTCGCCGATGGTGATGGTGCCGGTCTTGTCGAGCAGGAGCGTGTCGACGTCGCCAGCGGCCTCCACCGCGCGGCCGGACATGGCCAGGACGTTGAAGCGGACCAGACGATCCATGCCGGCGATGCCGATGGCGGAGAGCAAGGCGCCGATGGTGGTGGGGATCAAAGTGACGAACAGCGCCACGAGGATAATCACGGGGATGGAGCCGCCGGCGTAGGTGGCAAAGCTTGGGATGGTGGCGACGGCGAGCACGAAGATCAGCGTGAGGCCGGCGAGCAGGATGTTCAGCGCCAGCTCGTTCGGGGTTTTCTGGCGGCTGGCGCCTTCGACGAGGTTGATCATGCGGTCGAGGAAAGTGGAGCCGGCAGCGGCGGTGATGCGGATGTCGATGCTGTCGGACATCACCTGCGTGCCGCCGGTAACGGCCGAGCGGTCGCCGCCGGCCTCGCGGATGACGGGCGCGCTCTCGCCGGTGATGGCGGCTTCGTTGACCGAGGCCATGCCGGCGATGATCTCGCCGTCGCCGGGGATGAGCTCGCCGGCGTCGACGCGGACGATGTCGCCGACGCGGAGCACGGTGCCGGGGACCTGCTCGCTGCTGCCGTTGGGCAGCATGCGGCGCGCGACGGCGTCGGTCTTGGCGCGGCGCAGGCTGTCGGCCTGGGCGCGGCCGCGGCCTTCGGCGACGGCCTCGGCGAAGTTGGCGAAGAGAAGCGTGAACCAGAGCCAGATGTTGATCTGGATGGCAAAGCCGATATGCGGTGCTGCGGTGGCGATGTCGCGGATGAGCAGGATGGTGGTCAGGATCGAGACGACCTCGACCACGAACATCACCTGGTTGTGCCAAAGCGTGGCGGGGTTGAGTTTGACGAAGGCCTGGAGGATGGCCGGCACCAGAATGGTGCGGTCCATCACCTTGGTGGCCGAGTGGCGGCTGGGAGCGGCCACCGGCGGCGGGGCTTGCATGGTGTTCATTGTGCGTCTTCTACGAAAGAGTGCCGGAGAGCATCGCGAAATGCTCGACGATCGGCCCCAGGGCCAGGGCAGGGAAGAAGGTGAGGCCGCCCACGATCAGGATGACGCCGATCGCCAGGCCCACGAACAGCGGACCGCTGGTGGGGAAGGTGCCGGCCGAGACCGGGAGCGTCTTCTTGGCGGCGAGCGAGCCGGCGACGGCCAAGGCGGGGATCACCATGAAGAACCGGCCGATCATCATGGCGATGCCGAGCGTGGTGTTCCAGAACGGCGTGTTGGCGGACAGGCCCGCGAACGCGCTGCCGTTGTTGGCGGTGGCCGAGGTGTAGGCATACAGCGCCTCGGAGAAGCCGTGCGGGCCGGCGG
>JBBROR010000072.1:0-12477 GCA_038229175.1 Acetobacterales bacterium
GAGGAATGCGACGTCCAGCCCGCCGAACTGCATGAAGGCGGCGTCCGCGACGGTGGGCAGGCCGGACAGGGTGACGAAATCGGCGATCTGGACGGCGACATCGGGGGCGCCGCGCACCAGGAGGTCGGCCTTGATCGCGGCAATGGCAGCCTCGTCGCGGCCGACGAGTACAAGAGACCATTTCGCTTCGGCGTAGCGGCGGGCCACGGCGACGGCGATGTCGGATGTGGCGCCGAAGATGGCGATCGACGTGCTGGGTGCTTGCATAAGCGAGCCTATATCCCGGATTTGGGCAGCAAGTCGACACGACGGGCGAAGGCGGAGGCGAAGTGGGGATCGATCGATTGGGCGAAACGGTCGATGGCGGGATAGCCGCGCCGCAGGGTGGCTGCGGTCATCACGCCGTCCTTGGCGGGGTAGAGGCGGCCGCCGGCTTCGACGGTGATGGCTTCCAGGCGGGCCAGCAGATCGAGGGTGGGCTTGCCACGATTGGGGAAGTCCAGGGCCAAGGTGGCGCCTTGCATCGGGAAGGACATCAGCCCGGGCGAAGGCTGGTCGCCGAAGATTTTCAGCACCGACAGCATCGAGCCTTGGCCGGACGCGGTGATGACCTGCAGCATGTCTCGGATCGAGGCCTCGGCGTTGGCCAGTGGCACCACGTTCTGGAATTGGTAGAACCCGGCCGGCCCATAGGCGCGGTTCCAGTGGCCGATGGCGTCCAGCGGGTAGAACACTTTTTCGTACGGGCCGACGCTGCGCCTGTGGGTGGTGCCGATGCCAAGCTTGCGCCAGTAGAGGGCGTTGAACGCGCGCACGGTGAGGTTGTTCGTCAGCGGCAGCGGCGGCTTGATGGGGAAGTCGAGTTTCGGCCTGCGTGGGGGCGGCTCGGCTGCCACGCCGGGCGCGTGGCGGGCGCGGGAGAAGATGCCGCGGCCGAGGCTGGTGCCGGTGGCCAGGCAATCGACCCAGGCGGCGGTGTATTCCCAGTCGGCGTCTGACTCTCGGGCCAGACGGAAGAAGTCGCTCAGCGTGTCGAACCGGATGTCTTCGGCATCGACTGCCAGGCCGGACACGCGGCGGAGTTGGATGGTGGCGCGAAGGATGAGGCCAGTGAGGCCGAGGCCGCCGATGCTGGCGGCGAACAGCTCGGGGTTTTCGGTGGGCGAGCAGACCACGCGGGCGCCGTCGCTGCGGGCGAGTTCGAAGGACAGCACGTGGCGGCCGAAGGTGCCGTGCAGGTGGTGGTTCTTGCCGTGCACGTCGTTGGCGATGGCGCCGGCGACGGTGACAAAGCGGGAGCCGGGGGTGACGGGAAGCATCCAGCCGCTGCCGTCGGAGTCCGGCCGGCAGATCACGGCGAGGATGTCGGCCAGCCTGACTCCGGCTTCGCAGCTGAGCACGCCGGTGGTGCGGTCGAACGCCACGAAACGGTCCAGCGCGGTGCAGTCGATGAGCCGCTCGCCCGGGTTCAACGCCACATCGCCGTAGGACCGGCCGCAGCCGAAGCCAAGCAGCGTGGTGTTCGATGGGGACGATATTTCGGCCGCCGCAAGCTCGGTCGAACGTGGCTTGCTGACCTCGTGCGACGCGCGCAGCACATAGCCCCACGAGGTATAATCGTCGCGCGATACGCCCGTCATAGCCGCGCCGCGATCAGGATGACCACCACCGCGGCGCCCAGTGCCAGCGAGGTTCGGTCCTTCAGGGCGAACACGACGGGGTCCTCGCTCATGCGTCCGTGCACGGCCAGGTGCCACAGCCGCAGCGTCCAGATCAGCAGCACGGGCATGATGGCCCAGAGGGCGCCGGGATGGGCATAGACCGAGCGTGGATATTGGTCGTTGATGAGATACACCATGAAGATGACGATAGCGGAAAAGCCGGAGGCCACGCCGCTGGTCAGCAGTATGGGCAAATCCTGTTCGGTGTAGCCGCGGGCCGTGGCACGCCCTTGCCCGGCGCGTTGCAGCCGGTCCAATTCGGCGTAGCGCTTGATGATCGCCAGGCCGAAGAAGAACAGCATCGAGAAGGTGAGCAGCCAGGGCGAGATGGGCGTTGGCAGCAACACTGCGCCGGCCAGCACGCGCAGGGTGAACAGGCCGGCGAGTACTGTCACATCCACCATCGGAATATGCTTGAGGGTGAAGCTGTAGGTGAGCGTAAGTGCGAGATATGCCAGCAGCGCCACGGTGCAAAGCCAGGGGAGGATCAGGCTTGCGAGCAGCGAGCCCAGGATCATCAGCGCTGCCACCACGACGCCCAGGCGCACCGGGATGGCGCCGGACGCGAAGGGGCGATGGCGCTTTTGGGGATGCCTGCGGTCGGCCGCGAGGTCGAACAGGTCGTTGATCAGGTAGGTGGCCGAGGCCAGCACGCCCATCAGCAGCCATAGCAGCAGGATCTGGCCGATCACCATCGGCGGCGGGGGGGCCAGGAACGCGGCGAGGAACACCAGGGCGTTTTTCGCCCAGTGCTGCAGACGCAGCGCGCGGGCCCACAGCCTCAGGCTTGGCTCGGCGGCGGGAAACGACGCTTCCACCACGGCATCTGATGGGAGACCGTCGCGCAGGCGGGCCACCGGCCCCACCAGCACCACGCTTTTGGCCCGTGCGAAAATGGGTTGGTCCACATCGCCGTCGCCGGCATAGGCGAAATCCGGCCCCAGATGGCCTTCGATGCAGGCGGCCTTCGCCGTGCCGCTGAGATTGGTGATGCCGTCTGAGCCGCAGGCTATGTCGAACAGGCCGACATGGGCGGCCACGTCGTCGGCGACGGACTGGTCGGCGGCGGTGAACAGGCCGATGGTGCGGCCGGTGGCCTTTTGGGCGTGCAGATAGGCGAGCAGCTCGGTGTTGTAGGGCAGCGACGCGGCGGCGGGGAGGGCGTGGCGCACCACTTCACGCTTGAACGCGGCCTTGCCGTCCTTGAGCGACCGCACGACCGACAGCATCTCCAGCGGCCGGAGCCTGACGACGTTGATGAGGCCTTCGTGCAGGCTGTCCGACCGGATCAGCGTGCCGTCGAGATCGACCGCGAGAGGCGCCAAACGCGAGGTCATTTCGCGCTGCCGATGCGCACGGGCACCTGCATGGTGCAGGCCCAGGCCTGGTCGCCCTTCGTCATTTTGAGGCTGAGCATGTAATCGCCTTCCAGACCAGCCACGTCGGCGTATGCGGTGTATCCTATCTCGCCCATACCGGGCTTCTTGAAGTAGGCATTGACGTCGGTGCGAGCGATCTTTTTAGCGCGGATGGCGGTGACTTCGCCGCTGGGGGCTGTGAGGGTGACGGAGGTGAAATCAGGGGCCTCAGAATTTTTTACCGACACTGCGGCCCAACCGTCCACCTGGAGGAAGTTACCCACGCGGACAGGCAGATCCTGCGGGCGGCGCATGTCGATCAGGTCCACCGAGCAGTCCGGCGTGGTTGGCAGCTTAACCAGGCGCGTGGCCTCGGTTTCCACGCGGTCGAACAGGAGCTTGCCCACTTCGGGCTGGGTTGGGATGTTGGCGTGAAAGAACTGCACTGAAACGGTTTCATTCCACAGCAACCCCGTGCCCTGATCCGACGAAATGGTGAAGGATTGCGGTCGCTTGCCGGCCAGATATGTGTCCGCCGTGGGCAGGGTGAGGGAAACGAAGTCATGGGTGGACGTCACAACCGGAGAGGCGAGGAACCCGGCGGCGCCCATGCCGGGGATGTAGCGAAATGCCTGCTGTTGCCCGTCGGTGAAACGGTAGGTGATCTTCAATATTGGCGGCCGGAAGATCGCGGAAACCAGTTTGCCGAGCGTTGTCAGCGAGACGCCGATCCTGGCCCAGACCGGTGCCGTGCCGCTGGGTAGCGCCATCATCTCGCCAAGGTGGAAGCTGCCCGACGTGATCGGCGTTTTGGCAATCGGCTCCGGCGCGGATGTCTCGCGACGGCGCAGGATTGCCATGTCGCCGCGGAGGTCGGCAAATTCGTAGCGGCTTAGCAGCCCGGGCCAGCTTGGGCCGTCCTCCAGCGCGGCCAGGCGGTTGTCGATCGGCTGCACCGAGAACAGGATGTTCTGTGGTGCCTTCGGGCCGGCGAGGAATGCTGCGTCGGCCGCGGCCAGCGACGGCGTGTAGGCGGAATAACTTTGCAGCACCGGCCGTGGCGCCCATTCGAGCTCGCGCGCTAGCAGAATGGACTGGCCGAAGGAATAGATGTCGGTGGTGCCCGAAAGCTGCGGCAGCTGGTGTTGGGAGGTGATCATTGTTAGGCTATCAGTATAAAGACGCGTCAGTGTGTCTGCGTTTTCCAGGCGCGCCACCAGCATGTTGGCCGCTGCAACAACCGGCGTTTTGATTCGGGTGGGAAGCTCCAGGAGGCTTATGCTGGTTGCGGACATGTCGAGAACCGCCCAGCACGCCAGCCCCACTGCTGCCCCTATCTTGCCGCGCACGCCGGCTTGCCCCAGCGCAAGCAGGGATGCCGCGATGGCGATCATGCCGCCCGACATCAAGATATGAGAGTCGGGACGAACGAACCCGCCTTTGAAGGCAATGAAGAGCAGGCCGGTGGTGCCCAAAATCAGCGTGGCATGGGCCAGGCCGCGCGCGCGCGCATGCAAGGCCACAAGCGTCAGGGAGCTCAGGATGAAAAACGCTGGCAGCAACAATCCGCCCGGCGATGACATGGCATCGGTATAACCGCTCACGATCGGCGCCTGGCTGATGAAGAATTCCGGCAGTGCCGCCAATGGTTGGCCAACCAGAACCCACAGCAGCGGCATGGACACGGCGAACAGCACTGCGCCGGCCATGGCAAGCGCCTTGTGTCCACGCAAAAGCAGCAGCACGCAGCTCAGCGCCATGACCATGCCCGTGGCACCCGCGAAGGTGCCTTTCACCAGTGGGATCAGGCTCAGCGCCACCACCAGCAGCGCGAGGCTAAGGCACACGAAAGGTGTCACTTCGATGCGTTCTGGCCCACCGCCCGATTTGCCTTGCCGCATGGCGACGCGACAGGTCAGCAGCAAAAGCATGAACGGCAGCGCAAAGAACAGCGAGTCGCGCGCGATTGCAGCCATCAGCAAAACGAGCAGCAGCGCGCCCAGGCGTTCCCGCCAGCCTTGTGATATGCATAAAAGTCCGAACGCAAAGGCGGTGCCTAACAAGGCAGTGCTGGCGAGCATCATCGTGTCGGTGGCGGGGTAGTAAAGCTGGGTGTAGGCTGCGCCATATGGACCGAAGGTGAAGACAAGGTCGCGACCGAACACCAGGCCGCGCTCCACAGCGACGTTCAGCGCGAAGGCCCAGCCGCCATCGAGGTTGATGCTGGGAAACAACGGTGCCACCGGAACATAGATCGCCAAGGTGACGACGACAATCAGTGCGCCCACCACGGTCTGTATTGCGCCTGCAAGGGGCCTCTGCTCACCTGCCATGATTGGTCCCTCGTATTTGGATTGGCCAGGCGACGTAAGATCGCGTCGCTTTGCTGAAGGGCGAATGGACTGATGGAGGGCGTATCGATGAGCGTGGCTATATAACGGCAAATGCCCGGTTGTCGAACTGTTCGCCGGCCGGGGCCTTTCAGCTTGCGGGTGAGGTAGGAAAGACAGGCGCTAGCTTGGGATGCTGGGTGACCCATGGCGGCTTTGGTCCGCAATATTCTGACCACCCGCGCCGTGACCTCGTGCCTTTGTGTCGGCTTATGGTAGCGTTGGACCGGCAACCACAAGAAAGCAACGTCGGCATGTCCGTCGTCCCTCTGTCTGTCGAGATTGGCGCCGGTGGCACCGTGATCATTCGTTACGGCGACGTGGCCTGGACGCTTCCGGCCGAGGCCGCCGCGCGGTTTGGTCGCGCCCTGGTGGCGGGGGCCGTGGCAACCGGCGCCGGCGAGCCGCCGCCCACCGGCACGCATGTGGCCGACGCCCATCTTCCCATCACGGCCTGGAAGACGGGTGTTTCGAATGCGAACATGGAGCCCATCCTGATGATGGAGGTGAAGGGTGGGCTTTGGATGAGCTTTCAACTTCCGCATTCCAGCGCCGAGGCGATGGGAGACGCATTGTCCAACACCGGCAGCACCGGCGGGCGCCCGCCTGGCCAGTTGTTGAGCTGAGCGATGCTGCATCTGCCGTTGCCCACGCTCGACCACGTTGTCATCAATGTGCGCGACCAGCTTGACGAGGCCGCCGCGCTGTATCGGCGGCTGGGTTTTTGCCTCACGCCGCGCGGCTATCACACGCTGGGATCGACCAATCATCTTGCAATCTTTGCCAACGATTACCTGGAGCTGATCGCCGTGCCGCCGGGTAAGACCGATCGGAATGACATTCTTGGGTATCCTGCCGGGCTGAATGCTCTGGTGTTCGGCTGTGAGGATTCGGACGCGCTCTACGATGCGCTTGCGGGTGTGGGCGCCCCGACCCAGACGCCGAACGATTTCAGCCGGCCGGTCGAGTTCGAAGGCGGGTCGGGTGATGCGGCGTTTCGGACCACGCGCCTGTTGCCATCGGCGTTTCCGGCGGGACGGCTGTATTTCTGTGAACACAAGACGCGCAACCTGGTGTGGCGCGATGAATGGCGCCGTCATACGAATGGCGTGGTTGGTGTGGCCTGCACCACCACCGTGACGCCGGAGCCGGAGCGTTTTGCGGGGTTGATGCGGCAGATGTTCGGGGCGGAGATGGTGCGCGTGATCGAGGGGGGTTTTCGGTTGTTGCTGGGACTTTCTTCGTTCGATGCCGTAACGCCCGGTGAGGCAGAGCGTCGCTATGGTGACGCCGCGCCCGATCCTGCTGGGCGCTCGGATTTTATGGCGTGCCTGCGCTTTCGCGTGACGGATCTGGACGAGACGGCCGCCGTGCTGGCACGCGGCGGGATTTCGTTTGATCGGACCGGTGGCACCCTTCGCGTGTCGGCCGGCCAGACGATGGGCGCCACGCTGGAATTCGCCTAGTGGTTAAAATCTGAGGGAAGAGTCCTCAGGTTTTAAACACTAGCCTTTGATCTTGTGGGCCAAACTCCCTGACGCTCCGGTAGCGCGCGTCAGGTTTGGACCACTAGGTCAGCCGCGCCGCAGATTCCAGAAGAGCGGGAGGCCGTCCAGCATGCCCGTGAGATCCGCGCGGTAGGCGGTGGTGGTGATGGACTGGCCGAGGGGGATGTAGGGGACGTCCTGGAACGCCTGCAGCTGGATCTGTTCGGCGATCTTGCGTTGGGCGGCGACGCCATCGGCCTGTAGCCAGTCGGCCCGGAGCGATTCGATCCGCGGGCTTGAGGGCCATCCCGGCGCTGCGTCTTTTCCGTTGCCGCGGAGGAAGACGTGGCCGGCCGGATTGATGTGGTCGGTGCCGGCCCAGGACGTTTGGAAGATGCTCCAGCCGCCTTCGTCGGGCGTGCCTGTCTTGAAGCGGCGGGACAGCGAACTGGCCCAGTCCATGGAGGCCACTTCGAGGTTGAGGCCGATGCGCTTGAGGACATCGGCGGTGACTTCGGCCAGCGCCTTGACACTGACGATGTCCTGCGGCGCCATCAGCAGCACCTTCTCACCTTTATATCCGGCGGCGGCGATGTCGCGTTTGACGCGTTCCAGGTCGCGCGGGCCGGTCAGGGCCTCCATGCCGGCGTTGCTGGCCATGGGCGTGCCCGGGCAGAAATAGCCAACGCCGTCGTTCCAGCGGCTGTGGTCTTCTCCGTTGACCGCGATCATGTAGTCGCTCTGGGTGATCGCTCCGAAAATGGCGCGGCGCATGGCGGGGTTGTTGAAGGGCGCCTGGGTCTGGTTGAAGCGTAGGGTGGCGATGGTGCCGGTGGGGACCACAATGCGGGTTGCGACGCCGCGGGCCTTTTTCAGCAGCGGCAAAAGGTCGGCCTGGGGGGTGTAGAGCCAGTCTACCTCACCTTGTTGCAAGGCCGCCGTGGATGTGGAGGGGTCTTGCAGGATGGCCCATTCGACGCGGTCGAAATTGACGATTTTGCCGCCGGCGGTGCGTTGGGCCGGTTCCTGGCGGGGGACGTATTTGTCGAACTTCTTGTAGACGACGCGAGAGCCGGCGACGCGCTCGTCTGCCACGTAGACGAAGGGGCCACTGCCGGTGGGGTCTGTGATGGGCTTGGTGGGGTCCGCCTCGGCGATGCGGGCGGGCATGACGCCGCATATCATGGGGGAAGTTTTGCTCAGCGCATCGGCCAACAAAGGGAATGGGGATTTGAGGCGGATGAGGATGGTGCGGTCGTCTGGCGTGGTGATCTCGTCGATCGCAGCGGCAAGGGCCTGGCCGTAGACGTCTCGCTTTGCCCAGCGGCGGATGGACGCCGCGGCGTCTCGGGACACGACGCGCTCGCCGTCGTGGAAGACGAGGCCGGGGCGGAGGGTGAGGCGCCAGGCGAGGCCGTTCGCTTCGACGGTGTGGCCTTCGAGCATCTGCGGTTGGGGCGTGTAGTTCTGGTCCTGGCCGAACAGGGTGTCGTAGACCATGAAGCCGTGGTCGCGGGTTTGGTAGGCGGTGACCCAGGTGGGGTCGAGGATTGCGAGATCGGCGTCCGGCACGAAGCGGAGCACGCGGGAGCCTTGGGCGCGGGCGATGTGCGGGGCGGCGAGAGCGGCGGCGGTGGCTGCCAGGAAGCTGCGGCGCTGCATCGGATTTGTCCTGTGCATTGGTTGCCTGCGAGTATGGCGCAAAGCGGATGCGAGGAAAGCCATGGAATCGGTGGATGTGGTGGTGGCGGGCGCCGGCGTGGTGGGGATCGCCGTGGCGCGCGCGCTGGCGATGGCCGGGCGCGAGGTGATTGTGCTGGATGCCGCCGAGGGGATCGGGACCGAGACGTCCTCGCGCAACAGCGAGGTGATCCATGCCGGGATCTATTATCCCAAGGACAGCCTGATGGCGCGGCTGTGCGTGGACGGGCGGCGGCGGCTTTATGCGTACTGCGATGCGCGCGGCGTTGCGTATTCGAAATGCGGCAAGTTGATCGTGGCGACGTCTGGCGAGGAGGATTCGAGACTGGAGGGGATCCGGGCGCGGGCCGAGGCGAATGGCGTGGAAGGGATGCGCGTGCTGACGGCTGCCGAGGCGCGGGTGTTGGAGCCTAATCTTGTCTGCACGTCGGCGTTGTTGTCGCCGGAGACCGGGATTCTCGACAGTCATGGCTATATGGTTTCGCTGCAGGGCGATGCCGAGGCGCATGGCGCGGTGTTCGTGTTTCACAGCCCGGTGCTGGGTGGTCGCGCGGTGGACGGTGGGGTGGAGCTCGATGTGGGCGGCGCCGATCCGATGACCTTGCGGTGTCGGACGCTGATCAATGCGGCTGGGTTGCATGCGACTGAGTTGGCACGTGGGATTTTGGGCATGCCGTCGCAGTTGGTGCCGCGGCAGTATTATGCGCGGGGGTGCTATTTCACGCTGGCGGGGCATTCGCCATTTTCGCGGCTGATCTATCCGGTGCCGGTGGCCGGCGGGTTGGGTGTGCATCTAACGATCGATTTGGGTGGCCAGGCGCGGTTCGGACCGGATGTGGAGTGGGTGGAGACGCTTGATTATTCTGTCGATCCGCGCCGGGCTGACAGTTTTTACGAGGCGGTGCGGCGTTATTGGCCGGGGTTGAAGGATGGGACCTTGCAGCCGGGGTATGCAGGTATTCGGCCGAAGCTTTCGGCGAAGGGTGCGCCTGCGATGGATTTTGTGGTGCAGCCGCCCAGTACGCATGGCGTGGGCGGGCTGGTGAATTTGTTCGGCATCGAAAGCCCGGGCCTGACCTCGGCGATTGCGCTGGCTGAGCTTGTGCGGGAGGCCGTGACGTAAAGACGATGTGGTCCCGACCTGCCACCTGATCTGGCGGTCAGGTAATTTGGCGCACCAGCATCTGGCACGGGCATTGCGTGGTGCTCTACTGCACCGCGCAAGGACCTGTCATGCCAAGCTGCAATCCCTTTCATCTCGCCTGGTTTCTGCAGGGATCGAGCATCCAGGCTTGGGGAGCGCCTTGGACGGGCAATATCAGCGAGGAGTGGATGAGCGCGGATCTGTTTGTTGATCTGGCGCGGCAGATCGAGCGGGCGGGGTTTGATTATCTGTTGCTGGAAGATTCGATCTATGTTGGCGAGAATTGGCAGAACTCACGCGATATATTTCTGAAGAACGGCATGTCCATCCCGCGGCAGGAGCCGACGGTGATTGCCACGTTGATGGCGCAGGCCACGAAGTCCCTGGGGATTGTGCCGACGTTGTCCACATTCGCGTATCATCCCTACCTCGTTGCGCGAATCGTAGGCACGCTGGATCAGATTTCCGGTGGGCGTGGCGGGTGGAACATGGTGACGGGGAGTTCAGATTTCTCGGCACAGAATTTTGGCCTCGACGCGCAGCCGCCGCATGATCTGCGTTATCAGATGGCGCATGAATATATCGATGTGGTCACCAAGCTTTGGGATTCTTGGGAGCCTGGGGCGATTGTGGCGGATCGGAAGACAGGCGTGCTGATCGATCCTTCGAAGGTGCATACGATCGATCACAAGGGCACGTATTATGCCAGTCGTGGACCGCTCAATTCAGGGCCGGCGCCGCAGGGCCGGCCGGTGATTGCGCAGGCGGGTGGGTCTGGACCGGGACGGGAGACCGCTGCGAAGTATGCCGATACCATCGTGGCCAGTGCGAAGGGCGTGGCTGCGATGAAGGAATATCGCGACGATGTGCGGGCGCGGATGAAGGCGTTCGGGCGCGACCCAGATACCTGCAAGGTTCTGTTCCTGATCTTTCCCACCGTGGCGAACAGCCGGGCGGAGGCGCGGATCCGGGTTGATGCAAGGCGGGCCGATGCGGAGGCGAATATCGATGTGCGGTTGGCCCAGTTTGGGTGGATGACCAATCTGGATTTGTCTGGCCATGACCTGGATGCGCCGGTGGGGGAGCTGACGACCAATGGGCATCAGTCGACGCTGGCGACGTTCGTCAAGCGCGCGGGCGGGAAGACGTTGCGCGAGGCGATGGTGACGTCTTCGACCGGCGGCGGGTCCTATGATTTCGTGGGCACGCCCGCGGATATTGCGGCCGAGATGGATGAGGTGATGCAGGAGGTTGGGGGCGATGGGTTCCTGATTTCACTGGGCGATGTAAGCCGGCGGAGTGTGGCTGAGATTACGGATGGGCTGGTGCCGGCTTTGCAACAGCAAGGGCTGACTCGTAAGGGGTATCGGCACGCGCAGTTTCGGGACAATCTTTTGGAGTTTTGAGCATTATAGTGGTAAAGTAACGAAATAGCGCCAGCTAACATCTAGGTTGTTTCTTCACGTTTTTTACAATGCCTGTGTTACTCTAGTTTCCAACCCCAAATATTATACTTCTTCTTACAAATTCAATTCTGTGTATTCGCGGTCGCTTGGTGGGGTGCCAAAGCGCACCCCACCCTACGGTGGTGAGGCTTTAGTAGGCGCCGGACCAGCCGTCGCGGCGGGGGTCGGAGCCGGCGATGCGGAGGTTGTTGTCGGCGATTGTGATCACGTTCATGGCGCAGGGGCCGCCGAGCGGCGGTACGATGTTGAGCTGGTGGCCGCGGCGTTCGAGGTCGGTCAGCACCGAATGTCCAAAACCGTCTTCGATGGTGAGGGTGAAATCCCCGCCGTGGGGCCAGTTGGCGCTCTGGCCGGGTTGGCTGCTGGTCCAGCGGGGGCGTTCGACGGCGGCCTGGGCGTGGTCGTTGTCGTCTAAAAGGGCTGATGTGACCTGGAAGTTTACCTGTACCTGGTTGTCGGCGCCGGGGGTGCCGAGGACGGCGTGCAGGGCGCCGTCCTTGAGAATGATGGCGGCGTTCATGGTGTGGCGGACGCGTTTGCCGGGGACCAGGCGGTTGGGGTGGCGGGCGTCGAGGTGCCAGTAGGCCATGCGGTTGTTGAGCAGGATGCCGGTGTCGCCGGCCATGCTGCCGGAGCCGAAGGCGGAGTTGATGCTTTGGATGGCGGATACGGCGTTTCCTTCATGGTCGATGACGCAGAAATAGGTGGTATCGGCTTCGACCGAGATGGCGTCGAGAAGGGATGGTTCGGCGGCGCAGTCCATGGAGATCGCGGCCACGTGGGCATCGGTGTTGGCGTCTGACAGCAGCATGTCCACCGGCACGGTTTCGAAGCGCGGGTCGGCGCCATAGCGCTCGCGGTCGAGGAAGGCGCGCTTTTTCGCTTCGACCATGATGTGGACGCGATCGGCGGGCGAGAGGGCGGCTAGGTCGTAGCGTTCCAGCATTTTGAGCATCTGGAGCGTGGAGAAGCCGGTGGAATTGGGGGGCGTTTGGCGGATTTCCCAGCCGCGATAGGTGATGGCGATGGGGGTTTGGACTTCGGGGTGGTAGGCGGCGAGGTCGGCTTCGGTGATGAGCGTGCCGTGGCCGGCGATGCGTTTGGCCAGCTTGCCGCGGTAGAAGGTCTCAGCGCCGTCTGCTGCGATCTCTTCCAGTGTACGGGCCAGGTTTTCTTGACGGATCAATGTGGCGATGAGGGGCGCGCGATA
>JBBROR010000073.1:0-12412 GCA_038229175.1 Acetobacterales bacterium
GCCGACGTGTTGAATGGGCGGCAACTTGCCGCACCGGTCCCTGTCACCAGCGCGCCCTTGGCGCCGACTGTCTCCCGGAGTGGGGGCGTGCCGGTGGTGCAGGCCGGGGCTGCGCCGTCCTATCCAGATTACGTGCCAACGGTCACGGCCGCCGCGCTGCCGGCGGGGCAGCGCTATCAGCCACAGATTCAGGAAGCCCTGCCGAAATACCGTCCAGCCGCGCCGCCTGTGCAGCCGGCCCTGGATGTGGCGGGGCTGACCAATGCCGCCATCACACCACCCGATGATCCCGGCAGCTTCGCGGGCTCGGACTTCAATGCGCCTGGCCGCGGTGACCCGATGCTGCGCGAGATCGATCGCAACATCGTGGATCTGCGCGATGCCCTGGCGCCCGCGGTGCAGGCCGGTTATGGCTTTCGCTATGGGTCAGGGACCAAGGGCCTGGCCCGGCTGACCGACGAGACGATTCCGATCGAGGCGGTGTACACGCCCGGTGAATCTGGCCAGATCAAGGTGACGGTAACGCGCCAGTCGCTCAATTCGGGCACCTACAAGTCATCCGATCTTGGGCTGCAGACGTTTGGCACCATCGCGCTGGGGCTGAGCAAGCCGTATGTGGTGGGTTCCACCTACGTGCCGCCAGCCTATGCGGGCCACCGCCCGGACAACCAGACCGCTCAGGGCGTGGGGCTGAACGTCGCGTATCGGGACGAACTCTTCGGGGCCGATGTCGGTGCCACGCCGATCGGCTTCAAGGTGCAGAACGTGGTGGGCGGGATCGAGCTTACTCCGGCCATAACCGACCGGCTGCGCCTGCGTGTGGGGGCCGGCCGTCGTGCGGTAACCGAGAGCCTGTTGTCCTATGCCGGAACCACGGATCCGCGTACCGGCGCACGGTGGGGCGGCGTGGTGCATGATCGCGGCACGGTGGGCGTCGAATACGGGGACGGTGATCTGGTGGCCTACGTGAATGGCGGCGGCGGCCAGTTGACCGGCCAACATGTGGCGCGCAACACGGAATACGGGTTTTCGGGTGGCACGTCCTACCCGGTGTGGCGCGGCGAGACGGACGAAATTCGCGTCGGCATCGAACTTCTGTATCAATCGTATGCCAAGAACCTGGGGTTCTTCACCTATGGCCAGGGCGGCTATTTCAGCCCGCAGCGCTATTTCTCGGCGCTGGTTCCGGTGACCTATCGCGGAAAGTCCGGCGACGATCTGACCTATGAGGTCAGCACCGCTTTGGGTTTGCAAAGCTTTGGCCAGAAGGCCAGCAACTACTTTCCGGCCGATCCGTCGCTGCAGGCGCAGTTGAACGCGATGCTGCCGGTGGGCGGGCTTTCGGCGACCTTTGGGCGCAAGCAAGTAAGCGGTCTTGCGGGCAATGTGCGGGGACGTCTTGATTACCGGGTCTCGACCAACCTACGGGTTGGCGGCCAGGTGTCGTTCCAGAAGTCCGGCGATTACGACGAGGCGATGGGCTCGGTGTATGCGCGCTACATCTTCAATGAGACAAACAAACGGTAATCATTTGGCATTGATGGCCGCAAGGACGCTGCCTGGGGTCAGGATCTGTGGCAACTCGATCGCAGGGCCGCCGCCCGCGGGGTAGAACAGATACAGCGGTACGCCGTCGCGCCCCCGTGCGGCGAGGAATGCGGAGATGGCAGGGTTGCGGCGGGTCCAGTCGCCGGTGAGGGTCACGACGCCCTTTTCGGCAAAGGCCCGCTGTACCGCTTCCGGACCGAGGGCGACGCGCTCGTTCACCAGGCAGGTGACGCACCAGGCGGCGGTGAGGTTGACGAAGACGGGGCGGCCCTCGGCCCGCAGGGCGTCCAGGCGATCGGTGCTGAAGGTGGATGCGGTGGTCTCCGCCGCCGGCGCCCTGTCTGTCAGCGCGAGAAGCAGCGGGGGCATCCCAAGCACCGCGGCGCCTGCGAGAAGCAGGCCGGTGCGACGGCCAAACTTGCACACCCAGGCGGCAAAGCCCGCGAGGATGAAGCCGGCGCCGGTGGCCAGCACGCCATCCGCCCCCGCCTGCAGGCTGATCACCCAGAGCAGCCAGACGCAGGCGGCATACATCGGGAAAGCCATCGCCTGCTTGAAGACCTCCATCCAGCGTCCTGGTCGCGGCAACATCATGGCCACGCCCGGCAACAGCGTAAGAATGGCCGTGGGCGCGGCGAGACCGACGCCAAGGGCCAGGAACAGCGCCATCGTCTCGACGGGTGGAGACGACAGCGCTGCGGCGAGCGCCACGCTCATGAACGGCGCGGTGCAGGGTGTGGCCACAAGCACGGCCAGCGCGCCGCTTGCGAAGCTGCCGGCAAATCCACGGCGCAGGGTGAGCCCCTGGCCCAGGCCGGCCATGCTGCCGCCGATTTCGAACACGCCGGACAGGTTGAGGCCAACCGCGAACAACACCCAGGCGGTCGCCGCCACGAAGGCCGGCGACTGGAACTGGAACCCCCAGCCGACTTCATGCCCGAAGCCGCGCAGCGCGATCACCACGCCGCCGATGGCGGCAAAGCTGACCAGCACGCCCAGCGTGTAGCCGGCGGCGTGCGCGCGGGCGACGGGTCGCGCCTCCGCCGACAGGCGCGCGATCGCCATCGCCTTCATAGCCAGAATGGGGAAGACGCAGGGCATCAGGTTCAGGATCAGCCCACCGAGCAGGGCCGCACCGATGGCGGCCCAAAGCGACGTGGCCGGTTCGGCGGCGCCGGGCGCGGCGTTGATGGCGAGCGCGGTCTGTTGGCCGGACGCATCCACGAGTGTCAGCACGCCCGTGAGCGCGCTGTCGGGGCGGAATGCGGTGCCGGTGGCCATCGACAGCGTGATCGCGTCGCCGGTGCGGCCGAGGGCCTGCTTGCCGGTCGGCACCACGCGGTCTGGCTGATCGGGGATGAACCAGGCGTCGCGGATCGTATCCGGCAATAGGCCGGGGCCGCGCAGGGTAAGGGTGCCGCCGGGCTCGATGATGGCGGTGAAGGGCGAGGGACGTGGCAGGGCGGTATCCGCCTCGACGAAAGATGCCGCCTGGGCCGAGGGTGCCGGTATGCCGGAAGGCAGGCCGAGACTGAAATCGGCCTCTTCCGGCACGCAGATATTGCTGCAGATCAGCCATGACGCATGCAACTTGATCGGGCCGGGGCCTGTGGCGCCTACCATCAGCATCGGCGTGCCGGTGTAGCCGAAGGTCATCAGTGGACCCTCGGGCTGGCGATGCGGCGCGGGCCAGGCGATTTTTTCGACGTTTGTGCCATCCGGCAGCGCCCATTCCAGCTCTGGCGGCAGGCCGGCGTCGCCCGAATTCTGGAAGTAGATGTGCCAACCCTCGGCGATCTGGAAGCGCAGCCCAAGGCGGTAGGGCACGCCGGGCGCCACCGCGTCGGTATCGGACACCAGGGACACCGTGGCGCGTTTGGTGATGCTGCCGCGGCTTTCCGCCGCCTGGGCGGGATGCCAGGCCAGCAGGGCGAACAGCACGAAGCCGAGGAGCCTTGTCATGCGCATGGCAGCGATATGGGCCGCTCCGCCTCGCCGCGCCAGCCAAACAATGATACGCAGCCGCGGTGATTCCGCATGACATCGACCTTCCCGTCCGCGATTGCCTGCCGGCGCTGCTGCACGCATTGGAGCAGGGGTCCAACGCGGTGCTGATTGCTCCGCCCGGTGCCGGCAAGACCACGCTGGTGCCGCTGGCGTTACGTGGAGCCTCGTGGCTCGGTGGCCAGCGCATCGTGATGCTGGAGCCGCGTCGTCTGGCGGCGCGGGCGGCGGCCACGCGCATGTCGGCGTTGATCGGCGAAACCGTGGGCACCAGCATCGGCTACCGCACAAGGCTGGACAGCGCCGTTTCTGCGGCCACACGCATCGAGGTGGTGACCGAAGGGTTGCTGGTGCGCCGGCTGCAGACCGATCCCGGCCTGGACGGCGTGGCGGCGGTGATCTTCGACGAGGTGCATGAGCGTGCGTTGGACGCCGACCTGGCGCTGGCGTTCTGCCTGGACCTGCAACGCGAGCTGCGGCCGGAACTGCGCCTTCTGGCCATGTCGGCCACCGCCGATGGCGCGCGTCTGGGGCCGTTGCTGGGGGCTGCGATCATCGAGAGTGCGGGGCGCATGTTTCCGGTGGCGGTGTCCCACAGCAAGCGCGACATTTCGGGGATACGCGATCTACCGGAGGCGATGGCGCGGGCCATTCGCGCGGCGTTGGCCGAGCATCACGGCGATATTCTGGCATTTCTGCCGGGCATGGGCGAAATCCGCCGCACCGAGCAGGCGCTGGCCGGCTGCGGGGCGCTGGTGTTGCCGCTGCATGGCGATCTGCCCGCGGCGGACCAGGATCGTGCGTTGACGCCAGCGGAGGGCCGCAGGGTGGTGCTGTCCACCTCCATCGCCGAGACGTCGCTGACGGTGCCGGGCGTGCGCATCGTGGTGGATGGCGGCTGGCGCCGGGCGCCGCGGATGGACCCGTCGACCGGGCTGACCCGGCTGGACACCATGCGCATCAGCCGTGCCGCCGCCGAGCAGCGCGCCGGGCGCAGCGGACGTGAGGCCCCGGGCGTAGCGATCAGGCTGTGGAGCGAGGCGCTGCATCGTGGCCTGCCGGCGTTCGACCGGCCTGAAATCCTGGAGGCCGAGTTGTCCGGCCTGGCGCTGGATTGCGCCGCCTGGGGCACACTGCCCGCCGATCTGCCGTTTCCTGATTTGCCGCCTTCCGGGCCACTGGCTGCCGCAGGCACGCTGCTGGGTGAACTCGGGGCGCTCTCTGACGGAAAGATCACCGACCTGGGCCGCCGCATGGCGCGCCTGGGCGCGCATCCCCGGCTTTCGGCGATGATGCTGGCGGCTGGCACCCCACCGGAGGCGGCATTGGCCTGCGACATCGCAGCCTTGCTGGAGGAGCGCGATCCGCTGGGGCGCCATTCTTCTGAGGGCGGGGCCAGCAGCGATATCGGCCTGCGCCTCGCCGCGATCGCGGGCACGCATGACGGCGACCGCGCCATCCTGTCGCGCGTACGGCGGGCTGCGGGGCAATACCGGCGCCGGCTGGGGCTGCGCGATCTTGCCGGCAGCGGCGAGCCAGGGCCGTTGATCGCGGCGGGCTTTCCGGACCGCATCGCCCAGCGGCGCGGCGAGCCGGGCAGCTTTCGGCTGTCGGGTGGCGGCGGGGCGAAACTGCCGCTGGGCGATAAATTGTCACGGGCACCGCTTCTGGCGGTTGCGAGTTTAGAAATGAAGCTGTCGGCGCAGATCCGTCTGGCGGCACCGCTCGATCCGGCCTGCCTTTATCCACGCACCACGGTGTCGGTGCAGACGGGGCTTGACCCAACGACCGGATCGGTCCTGGCCCGACGACGCCGGCGGTTGGGTGCGCTCATTTTGGAAGACCGCACCGAAGCGGCCGATCCTGCCGAGACGGCGATGGCGTTGGCCAAGGCCGCCCAGATCGCCGCGCTGCCGTGGACCGATGCCGCACGGCAGTTCCAGGCCCGCGTGGGCCTGATGCATCGGCTGGAGCCGGAAGCCTGGCCAGACCTGTCCGACGATGCGCTGGCGGCGGATCGTGCTTGGCTGGCCGGGCATCTGCACGGGCTGTCACGGCTGGCCGCTTTGGCGGGCATCGACCTCGCGGCGATCCTGCGGGCATGCCTGAACTGGGACCAGGCCCGTATGCTGGACGGCGAACTGCCGACGCATCTGCCGCTGCCCGGCGGTCGGGCGGCGGTGGACTACACGCAGCCTGTGCCGCTGGCGGAATCCCGTGCGCAGAATTTCTACGGGTTGCGCGCCACGCCGAAGCTGGCCTGCGGCCGGGTGGAGCTGCGGCTTGCGCTGCTGTCGCCGGCGCAGCGGCCGGTGGCGATCACCGCCGATCTCGAAGGGTTCTGGCGCGGCGCCTGGGCCGATGTCCGCAAGGACATGCGCGGCCGCTACCCACGGCATCATTGGCCCGACGACCCCGCCATTGCGTCGCCGCAGCGCCCGGAATCGGGTAAAAAATGATATTGCCTTGTGGCGATACGCTACACGCGCCATTTCGTTAGAGTGAGGCGCGTATGCCCGGAGTTTTTGAATGACCGACCTGTCCCGCCGCCAAATTGGCGTGTTCGCCACCGCCGCCCTGTTTGTCTCCGGGTGCGCCAGCGGCACCCAAGCTTTGGCGCGCTCCGGGCCGGAGAGTTTTTCGCCGCTGGTCAAGCGCGTGCTGCCGGCGGTGGTCAATATCGCCGTCACCGAGACGGTGTCCGGCAACGACCCGATGGATTCGCTGCCGGTGGAGATCCAGCGCCAATTGCGCGACCGCCTACGCCGCAACCGCCGGCAGGTGCAGGGCGCGGGCTCAGGCTTCATCATCGATGCATCCGGCTACATCGTCACCAACAACCATGTCGTGGGCTCGGCCGATGCCATCACGGTGTCGCTGTATGACGGCACCGAGCTTCCGGCGAAGCTGGTGGGGACCGATGACCTGACGGATATCGCGTTGATCAAGGTGATCAGCCCCAAGCCGCTTCCCTTCGTGCCCTGGGGCGACAGCCGCGCGATGGAGGTGGGGGACTGGGTGGTGGCCGCGGGCAATCCGTTCGGGCTTGGCGGCTCCGTCACGGCCGGCATCGTCTCGGCGCGCGGGCGCGACATCGGCGCCAGCCCGTTCGACGACTACCTGCAGATCGATGCACCGATCAATCCGGGCAATTCCGGCGGGCCGGTGTTCAACACGGAAGGCCAGGTGGTGGGCGTGAACACGGCCATCGTCTCGCCCAATGGCGGCGGCTCTGTCGGCATCGGTTTTGCGGTGCCGTCCGAGGTTGCAAGCCGCATTGCCGCGGAACTTCGCGATAAAGGGCGGATTGAGCGTGGTTGGCTGGGTGTCTCGGTGTCGGATCTGCCGCCGGGCGAAGGCCGCAAGAAGAACCCCGGCGTGGCCGTCGCGGGCATCGACCGGGCCGGCCCTGGCGCGAAATCCGGGCTGCGCGTGGGCGATGTGGTCGTGGCGGTGAACGGCCAACCGGTGGAAACGTCGCGCGGGCTGATCCGGGCGGTGGCGGCAACCGCGCCGGGCGGCAATGTCAGCCTGTCGGTTCGCCGGCAGGGCCGTGATTTCGAAGTGCCTGTGACGGTCGGCCGGCGTCCGGCGAACGACCAAGGTTGAAGGTGGAGCGCATGCGCATTCTGGTGGTTGAAGACGACAAGGACGTGGCGAGTTTCGTGGTGAAGGGCCTGCGCGAGGCCGGGCACGTGGTGGAGCACAGCGGCAACGGGCGGGACGGGCTGTTCATGGCGGCAAGCGAGAATTTCGACGCCATCGTGCTCGATCGCATGCTGCCCGGTGGCGTGGACGGGCTGCGGCTGCTGGAGACGCTGCGGGCGCAGAACAACCACACCCCGGTGCTGTTCCTGTCGGCGATGGCGCAGGTCGATGACCGGGTGAAGGGTCTGAAGGCCGGCGGCGACGACTACATGACCAAGCCGTTCGCCTTTGCCGAGTTGCTGGCGCGGGTGGAGGCACTGACAAGGCGCGGCAAGTCCGACCAGCCGGCCACGCGGCTGGTGACGGCGGATCTGGAGATGGACCTGCTGTCGCGCACGGTGCGCCGTGCCGGCCAGAAGATCGACCTGCAGCCCCGCGAGTTTCGCCTGTTGGAATTCCTTCTGCGCCATTCCGGCCAGGTGGTGACGCGCACGATGCTGCTCGAAGGCGTGTGGGATTATCACTTCGACCCGCAGACCAACGTGATCGACGTGCATGTGAGCCGGTTGCGCCAGAAGGTGGATAAGCCGTTCCCAAGCCCCTTGATCCATACCGTGCGCAACGCGGGATACATGCTTCGGCAGGAAGAGGTGTGAGTCAGACGGCTGCTTCTGCGCGGCCTCCTGGCCATTTCCTGAAATCCGCCGGTGTTCGCTTTGGTGTGATCTATGCGGCCCTGTTCGGCATCAGTGCCGCCGCTTTGGCGGCCTTCCTGTGGTGGTCGACCGCTGGGCTGCTGGAACGGCAGACGGCGGCGGCGATCGACCTGGATAGCGAGGCGCTGATCGGCCAGTTCCTGCAGGGTGGGCCGCTTGCCGTGATGACGGCCATCAAAGACCGTGTGGCCGGCAACATCGATGACGACGCGCTGTATCTTATGGTGGATCCGAATTTCAAGGTGATGGAGGGCAACCTCAACGCCTGGCCCCCGCGCATGCCGGTGGATGAGGCCTGGGGGAAGCTGAAGCTGGATCGCGCCGGCGTGCCGACCTTGATGCAGGTGCATTATTTCGAACTGCCCGGCGGGTTTCACATGCTGGTGGGGCGCGACATCGCGGTGCGTTCGCAGCTGGGCCTGATGATGGAGGGCGCCTTGCTGTGGGCCGCCGCCATCGCGGTTATTCTGGGCAGTGTTGGCGCGTGGGCGGTGCGCGGGCTGTTTCGCGCCACCATCGCCGACGTGTCGGCCACCGCCATGGCGATCAGCGCCGGCGATCTGTCGCGCCGGGTGCGTGTGCAGGGCCAGGACGACGAGTTCGACCTGCTGGCCGAGACCATCAACGACATGCTGGAACGGATCAGCCGGCTGATGGACGGGGTGCGCCAGGTGTCCAACGCCATCGCGCATGATTTGCGCACGCCGATCACACGGGCGCGCACGCGGCTGGAGGACGCATTCCAACATGCGGGGACGGAGGCGGAGCTTCGCGCGGCCATCGAGCGGGCGATGGCTGATCTTGACGGCATCGTGGGCGTGTTCCAGGCGTTGTTGCGGATTTCCGAGATCGAGGCAGGGGCGCGGCGGAGCGCCTTTGCGCCGTTGGAAGTGGCGCCGGTGCTGGGGGACCTGGTGGAACTCTACGATGCAGCCGCCGAAGAGGCCGGCTTGTCGTTGCATTCCGACATAGCAACCAGCCTTCCCGTTTTTGGCGACCGCGATATGATCCAGCAGGCGGTGGCAAATCTGCTCGACAATGCGATCAAGTTTTCGCCGCCAGGCGGAGTGATCGCGGTGTCGGCTGGTGTGGAGGCAGGAATGGTAAGGATCGAGGTGGCGGATCAGGGAGCCGGCATTCCCAAGTCTGACCGGGCGCGGGCCACCGAGCGGTTCTTTCGCAGCGAGCAGGCCCGCAGCACGCCCGGCTCGGGCCTTGGGCTGGCGTTGGTGCAGGCGGTGGCGCAGCTGCATGGCGGCGAACTTCAGTTGGGCGATGCCCGGCCCGGTCTGCGGGCGGCTCTTGTGTTGCCGATGAAGCCGGGCGAGATCGTCCGAGCCGGCCGGGCCTGAGCATATGACCGGACATTCATTCGGCACCCAGTCTGCGACAACGACCTGCCATATATCAACACGGTCATGAGCTCCTTTTGGCGTGTGGCGATGATCATGATGGTGGCGGGCGGAGCCGCTGCGCAAACGCAGTCACCTGACCGCAATGAGGGTGAGACACCGCGCCGTGCCAATGACCAGCCCAATGGCCAGCCCAATGGTGACATCGACACCATGCCGCGGATCACGAACGACTCTCGGGAGTATTGTGATGTTCTGAGGCAGGACATCGCTCGCATTCGGGTGCACCGCGGCGAACTGCCTCCGGAGCCTTCGCTGCTGGCGCAAGAGGGGGAGCGGATGTGCCAGATGGGGCATTTCAGACCTGGAATCTATCGGCTACGCAGCGCTTTGATCATGCTGCGGCCTTAAAGCGTTGGAAGGGTCAACGCTCGCAGCCGTTGGTATTACCAGAAGCTTTAGATCAAGGCGTTAGAGCGTGATGATTTGTTTTACCGATCATGTTCATGCGTTTGGGTGAAGCAACCCAAACGCATCATGATCTAGTGCTCTGACACATGATGCACCTCCTGATTGAGTCAGAGCACTAGTCGGCGCGCAGGGCAGACTGCATCTGCACCATGCCGGATGGGTCTTCGGCGGCCTGCAGACGCAGGGCCGCGAGGTGGGCGAAGCGCTGGGTGAGGGCCCGTCGCCTTGCGGGGGCCATGCGGTGTTCAGGGGCGGTGCGCAGCAGGTCGGCTGATTCCCAGGCGACGATCAGGCCGCAATCATCGGGCAGGATGTCCTGCGGGAAGTCAGCGTCGACGGCGAAGTAGAGGGCATCGGCATAATCTCGGTAGTGGTGCCATTTGCGGTCCGCCTGGAAATCGGCGAGGCAGGATTTCACCTCGATGCAGACGAAACCGCCATCCGGGCGCAGGGCGAGGATGTCGGCACGGCGGTTGTTGTCCAGCCGCATTTCATGCAGCGACGACCAGCCCATTGCCAGGCAGAGCCGCGACGTGGCCAACCGGATGCGGGCGGTGCGCTGGGGGGACGTGATCAGGGACGCAGCGCGTCGATGGCGTGGGCGAGATCGACATCCTTTTGGGATAGGCCGCCGGCGTCATGGGTGGTCAGTGTGATTTCCACCTTGTTGTAGACGTTGGACCATTCGGGGTGATGGCCGGCCGTCTCTGCCAGCAGCGCCACACGGGACATGAAGCCCCAGGCGGCGGAGAAATCGTCGAAGTGGACGGCGCGATGGATGGCATCGCGCCCGGCGACCATTTTCCAGTCCGGCAGGGCGGCGTGCAGCGTGGTGCGTTCGGCTTCGGTGAGTTTGGCGACCATTGTTGTTGGCTCCTTGACGCGGGCGGGCGGGCGTGGCCCCCTCGTGGGTATGACAGACTATACAACACCGCCGGACAGCGCGGCGATTGCCAACCTCGCCGAACGCGCGCTGCTGGAGATTCCGGAGGCGCTGCGCCGGCACATTCAGGGCGTGGGCATCTCAGTGGCTGAATTCGCCGACGATGAGACCCTGGATGCGATGGGGATCGAGAGCGAGTGGGAGTTGAGCGGGCTTTATTCCGGCACGCCGATCGGCCAGCGCAGCGTGGGGGATATCGCGCGGCCGCCAGATTTGATCTTTTTGTATCGCCAGCCGATCCTGTTGGAGTGGGTGGAGAATGGAGAGGATCTTGGGCGGCTGGTGCGCAACGTGGTGATCCACGAGATCGCGCATCATTTTGGGTTCACGGAAGATGAGATTGAAGAGTTAGAAAAGTAAAGACTTTTTTCTGAAGAAAAGAAGCAAAAGACTTTTATCCTGTCTGCTGGCCTTCCCTGATGTCCCGGCAGACGAATAAAGTTTTTTGGTTCTTTTGTTCACAAAAGAACTGCTTGCCTTAAGGTGCCTTAAGATAAGTCCCAAGCTTGGTCAGCGCGGTCGCCTTGTCGGTTTGATCGATTGCGGCGAGTTCGGCGGCCATGCGGTCAAGCGCTGCTTCATAGATCTGGCGTTCGGAGAAGCTCTGATCGGGCTGGCCGGCGTTGCGGTGCAGGTCGCGCACGACCTCGGCGATGGCCATCGGGTCGCCGGAGTTGATCTTGGCCTCATATTCCTGGGCGCGGCGGGACCACATCGTGCGTTTGACGCGGGCGCGGCCCTTCAGGGTGGCCAAGGCCTCGTCATAGGCCTTCTTGGTTGACAGGCGTCGCAGGCCGGCGCTGCGGGCCTTGGCGACTGGAACGCGCAACTTCATGCGGTTCTCTTCGAAGGTGATGTGGATCAGCTCCAGCCGGTGGCCGGCGATGTCTTCCACGGCAATCTTTTCGACCTTGCCGACACCGTGCGTGGGATAGACCACGTAGTCGGCCTCGGAGAAGGTTTCGTCCTTGTTGGACGCGCGCGAGATTGGGGCGGGCCGGCCATTGATGCCCTGCTGCGAATAGGACGCGCGAGTTTCAGCGGCGGTGCGGGGGGGGGCTGGTGCCTCCACAACATCCTCGATCGGGGCTTTCTCGATCTGGGCTTCGGCGGGGGCTGTGGTTTCGGTCATGCGCGCGGTCGCCTTTCCGGCTGGGGGTGGCTGGGCCGCCACAACGCCGGGATGCCGGAGGAAGTGCTCCGGCATGGCCGTATGGACGGTTTCGGACTTACCAAATCCAGTTTGCGGACGCCCACAACACGCCACACTGCCTGGACTGTGGTTACACCATAACACAAAAATGACACGTCGTCAGTCGCGCCATGCCCAAAACGCATCGCGCCAGCCATGCGATGAACATGGCTGGCGCGCGTTCAGGCAAAACGCATTGAATTCAGGCGACGCCAGGCTCGGGCGAGAACAAGGCGGCCTTGTCGGGCTTGTCCTTCCACGCGTCGGCATCCGCCGGCGGTTCGCCCTTGCGGGTGATGTTGGGCCACGTGCCGGAGTAGGTGCGGTTCTGTTCGGCCCAGGCGGCGGCACGGTCATCGCTGTCAGGCACGATGGCTTCGGCCGGGCATTCAGGCTCGCACACGCCGCAATCGATGCATTCGTCAGGATGGATAACCAACATATTGTCGCCGACGTAGAAGCAGTCCACGGGGCAGACCTCCACGCAGTCCATGTATTTGCACTTGATGCAGCTCTCGGTGACCACGTAGGTCATCGC
>JBBROR010000074.1:0-12349 GCA_038229175.1 Acetobacterales bacterium
GCGTGGCAAATGCTTCCAGGCGAAATGCTGCAGCATGGGGCTGGTGAGGCCGGGAGTGTCGACCTCGATGACCTGGGCGTGGCTGAAGTATTCGTCAAAGCCGCCGCGAAAATGGCCGCGGGATTTGACCACCACGACGCGCGCGGCCGCAATGTCCAGCCCGAACGCCTCGAAGAACGCCGGGTCCGCGCATTGTTCGCGCTGCGAGATGACGACGACGGTGATGCCGCCGAGGTTAAGGGCGGCGGAGGGGCCGAGATCGACGATGCCGCCGGCGAAGATGCCGCGACGGCAGTGGATGGGGCCGGGGTGAAGGCTGCGCACCAGGGCCTGGGCGTGCAGCGGGCGCGAGAAATCGGAGAGCGGTTCGCGGTTGAAATGGGCCTTGAACGTGCCGCCGACACCGAGGCGATGGGCGTCGGCCGCCAGGGCAGGATCGTGGATGACGCCCACGAGCGCGTCCGTCACGCCGGCGGCGAGGAACGCTTCGAGGATGAACATGGTGTTGCCGCCGCCGCCGCCGCCGGGGTTGTCGGCGACATCGGCGAAGGCCAAGGCGGGCCTTGTGTGGTCTTTTGTCTCCACGGCCAGGTGGGTGGCCTGCTCTAGCGATGTGAGGGTTGGGTAGAATTGGTCCCGCCGTGCCCAGCCTGCTTCGGCGAGTTCGTGCGCCAGAGCATGCGCGGCCTCGGCGTCGGTGGCTGTGACCACGGTGGTGAGGCCGTTATGCGGCGTATCGGCAAAGGCGAAGCCGCCCATGACGGAGACGTTGAGGATGCGGCCGGCGTAAGGTGCTTCGTGCATGCGCTGTTGGCCGAGATCGATGAGTTCGCCGTAGGGGCGGACCGGTGCGTCCTGCCCGGTGAGCATCGTGACCGTGGGCGGCACGATGGGAAGCCGCACGCGCGCCAGGAAAGATGGCGTGCCGGCCAGCAGGCGGCGGAGGATCTGCGCTGATTCGGCACCGCACGCGCGCATGTCCATGTGGGGGTTGGTGCGGTAGCTGACGAAGGCGTCGATGGGTGTGACGTCCGCATCGGAAATGTTGCCGTGCAGGTCGTAGCTGGCGACGATCTTGACGCCTGGCCCCACGATGCGGCGGACCATGGTGAGGATGGTGCCTTCGGGGTCGTCGTCTTCGGTGGTGAGGCCGGCGCCGTGCAGCACGCAGTAGACTGCGTCGAGCGGGAGGGCGGCCTTGAGGCCTTGTTGCCATTCCTGCATCAGGGTTTCGAAAAACGCGTGGTCCACCGGGCCGCTCGGTGCGGTCATGGCGAGGGTGAGTGGCACCGGCGTCCAATCGCCACTTGCGTCCATGTCGGCCACGAAGCCGGGGAGTTCGGCCAGCATATGCGGGGCGGGTGCGCGGGCGTCTGCCAGCAGTGCGGCGCCGCGCAGCAGGGTTCGGACGGCAAAATCGTGTTCGGTTGCGACCGGGGCGAAGCGGTTGCACTCGATGGAAAATCCCAGCAACGCGATTTTTGGCATTTCCTGTATCCTCAACGCTCGATTTCCTTGCCATCCTGCCGGTTCCTGCGGAGGCCACAAGATGCTCAGCGACCAATCGGTTCTTTCTGTGATGCGCGGCGAGACCACGCTTGCACAGCTTGACGTGGGCGAGGCGGCGTTTGCCGCGGCCCGCGATGCTTGGCTGGCGCGGGCGGCGGCGGTTCGTGACACCGCGATTTCGGCCGCGGTGGACAGCAGGATAGAAATTGTGCGCGACAGCGCGGGGGTGCCGCACGTGTTCGCGAGCACCACGAAAGATTTGTATTTCGGGCTTGGGCTGGCCATGGCGCAGGATCGGCTGTGGCAGATGGACCGGCTGCGCCGCCGCGCCTTTGGGCGGCAGGCGGAAATTCTGGGCGCTGCGTATGTGGCGAGCGATGTGGCGCATCTGACGGTGGGGATCGACGAGATCAGCGATCGTGAGGTGGGGCTGATCGACCTCGCCACGCGGGCCATCGTCGAGGCGTTTGTGGCCGGGATCAATTGCGGGATCGGCGCGATGGGCGCGGCGTTGCCGGTGGAGTTCCTTATTCTCGATTACCGGCCGGAGCCGTTCACTGTGCGCGATGTGATCGGCACGGCCCGGGGGTTCTGGTGGTCGCTGAACGGGCGCATCGATCGGCTGATCGCGGCCGAGGCGTCTCGGCTTTTGCCAGAGCATCTGCGCACCGCGTATCTGACGCCCGAAGCGTCTGACAATCTGGTGCTGCCCGCTGTGGTGGCGGGGTCGGACGATGCGACGGGGTCGAACAACTGGGCGATTGCGCCCCATCGCAGCGCCACCGGCTTTTCATTCGTGGCTGGCGATCCGCACCAGCCGTTCTGGGTGCCTTCGAGCTGGTATGAGTTTGGCTTGCATGGGCCGGAGGATGACGCCGCCGGATGCGGGCATCCTGGGATTCCTGGCTTCTGGTATGGGTCGAACGGGACATCGGCCTGGTGTTTGACGAACAACATGGCGTCCACCCGGGACTTGTATCGTGAGGTGGTGGATCCTTCGGATGGCGGCCGGTATCGGGAGGGCGACGGGTTCCTGCCGTTTGGCGAACGCAGTGTTTGCATCAGGGTGCGTGGCGCGGCGGATCATGCGCTCACCATTCGCACGACCGTGCGCGGCCCGGTGGTGAATGCGCTGGTGCCGTCCATCGATGCCCGCGGCGATGCGCCGATGTCGCTGCGCTGGGTGGGCATGGAGCATATGGACGATCTGCGGGCCATCATCGGGCTGGGGCGCGCCCGGAGTTGGGAGGCGTTTCGCCGCGTGTTGCGGGATTGGTCGGTGGCGGTGTTCAACTGGATCTATGCCGATGTGAGCGGGCATATCGGCTACCAGATGGCGGGGCGCATTCCGATCCGGGGGCGGATGTGGCCGGGGGTGCGCGATGCGGGCAATTCGCTCGATCAATGGACGGGATACATTCCGTTCGAGGGCCTGCCGCATCGGGCCGACCCGGCATCGGGCACGCTGGCGAGCGCCAACCAGCGGATTGTGCCGGCGAACTATCCCTATCCCATCTATGGCGCCTATTCGCAGGGGCATCGCGGCGTGCGGATCGACCAGGTGTTTGCGGCGCATGAGACGCTGGACGCGGCTGATAACATCGCGTTGCAGAACGATGTGAAGAACACGCGCGCCGAACGGATGGTGCCGCTTATTCTGGCGGCGCTTTCGGGGGTGGAGACGATGCCGTTCGTGGACATCCTGCGCGGCTGGGATTTCGCTTATTCCCTAAGCAGCGCGACACCTACTCTATTCGAGACGTTCATGGCGCTGTGGAACCGCGCGGTGCAGGTGGTGCATCTGCCCGCGCATCTGATTGGTCTCACGGTGCAGCAGACCGGGCTTTGTATCAGCGTGCTGGAAGGCGCGTTTCCTGGTTATTTCGGCGAGGGTCTGGAGGCCAAGGTCTCCGAAGTGGCCGCCGAGAGCCTGCGCGACCTTACGGCACGGCTTGGTGAGGACCAGGCGCTGTGGGCCTGGGGGCATGTGCATGTCGCGCATTGGCGGCATCCGATTTCCGCCATTCCCACCGCCTCGGCGTTCGATATCGGCCCGGCGCCGGTGGATGGCGGCTCGCACACGTTGCGCAACACCGGCGGTGAACTGCCGCCGCACGGGGCGACGTCTGGCGCGGAGTATCGGATCGTGGTGGATTTTTCTGAGCCCGATCGGTTCAGGGCGGTGCAGAATATTGGGAATTCCGGGGTGCCGGGAAGTGCGTTCTATCGGGATCAATTCCAGGATTGGCTGCATGGTACGTATCACGTGATGCATTTAACGCGGTCTGGAGTGGACAGTGTGCGGGTGAGTGGGACTATTGTGAACCCGGGTGGATGAGGGTTGCTGGGTGGGCATTCCTGTGTGGTGTATGCCACCAAACATGGCCTCCATTATTGTATGGCGTCCGTGGTCCTTGGGTAGGTCGGCGAAGTCCACGCCGTTATCGGCAAGCACCGTGTGTATGGCTTACGGGAAGGCGGCAACAACGCCGCACACCTGAATCAGAAACGGAGGCTCGATGAAAGCCGAATTGCCCCCACGTCCGACCATGTTCGATTCCAGCGCGGTCATGATCGAAAAACCGACCATGGCCGATATTACGGCGGCGGAATGGCGGGTGATGGAGGCTCAGCGTGCGCGCCACGATGAGGGCCGCCAGGCCCGTGCCGTCTTGGACTTGATGCGCACCGCCAGCGCCGACCCGTCATTCGGTTACGCCATCAGCATGTATGCCCACGGTCTGCAGGCGGCCACATTGGCTTTGCAGGCTGGCGAGAGCGACGAGTTCGTCATTGTCTGCCTGCTGCACGACATAGGCTTCACCATGGCAGGCCCATCGCACGGTGAATTTTCGGCGGCCTTGCTACGGCCCTACATCAGCGAGCGCAACCGCTGGGTGCTCGAGATGCACCAGTTGTTCGGTTTCCCGCACATGTCGGCACATCCCGACATCACCCACGACGAACGCGAACGCTTTCGTGGCCATCCTTTTTTCGAAGCCACTGCCAATTTCGTCGCCCGTTACGATCAGAACGCCGTCGATCCGCGCGTTGCCATCCTGCCGATTGAAGCCTTCGAACCCATGGTGCACCGGCTGTTCGCGCAAAAGCCATCCGGCCGCTTTCAGGACCAATAAGGACACGCCGCCGGACCAAATCGCTCCGCCCATGTGGGCGGGCGACCTCATATTCCGCGTGCGAATGCGGGCTGCCTCGATCGGGGATCTGAGCTTTCGCCTCAGCCGTTGCCGACCACCCCCCATTTCTTGTTCAGCGTCTCGAAACTGCCATTGGCCTTGCGCAAGGTGGTCCAGTTGTTCAGGAAGGCGAGCCAGGTAGGATCCGCCTGTGGGATGAGCAGCGCCATCGGAATGGGATTGCGCGGATCGTTGGTGAGCACGGTCGCGAGCTGCGGATATTCCTTGGCCAACGCCGCTGCCTCGATCAACGAAGACATCGTCACGTCCACGCGGCCGCCGAGCAGTTCCTGCCAGTCGCGCGCTGGGCTTTCCACGCGGCGCAACGTGGCCTTGGGCAAGGTCTGCTGGACGAACTGCTCCATCGTTGTGCCCAGATTGGTGCCGATGGTGACGCCACTCTGATTGAGCGAATCCCAGCTTGGGTATTTCGCAGCGTTGGTCTTCAACGCTAGCGGCACGAAGGCGTTGCGGCCCCAGGGCTCGGCGAAGGTGGCCACCAACGCGCGGCCCGCGGACATGGATGTGCCCGTCATGACGATATCATACTGGTTGGCGGTAAGCCCGCTGATAAGTGTCTTCCAGTCCGTAGCAACGAACTCAACCTTCACCCCCATGTCGGTGGCCAGCATGTTGGCCATGTCGATCTGGTGGCCTTCGTAGACCCCGGCGGTCTTGAAGCTCATGGGCTGGAAGTCGCCAGTGGTACCCACGCGCAGCTTGCCGGTTTCGACAATGGTCTTGAGGCGGGAGCCGGACGCGGTCTGTGCCTGCGCCAGGGTGGCAAGGCCTATGGCGGGAAGGGTTGCGGCGGCGAGCGCCATCATGCGGCGGTTGATCATGAACGGTCTCCTGGTGGTTGTGTTGCTGCGCACACGTGCAAAACTGCTGCCACCGGATGGCCGAGTGCGGCACGTCGTGTTTGGGGCTCTTCGTCGGCAACGTTCACGACCATTTGAAGCCCCCGGAATCGTTTCGTAAGGTTTCCCAAAATCGCACGTCTCCTGCCGCCCTGAACATGGACCGGTGGCATGGTGCCTGCAATGCTTGCTCAGATCATGGTGGGTTTGGGTTGCTACACCCAAACCCACCATGATCGATATAATATCTAGAGCGTGATGATTTTGACTCTATCCAAAATCATCACGCTCCAAGAGGCAACAGGTGGCATCTATGTATGTGTTGAAACGTTTGGCTGCTTTGCTGCCGTTGATCGTTCTGCCCGGCTGCGGCGCCAACTGGGGATGGTATGCGGTCAGTCCCTTGGATCCGCGCGGGCTGAAGAACCTAACCTTCATGGTGGATGGGTTCACCAGCACCATCACCCTTTCGGCCGTGGCCACCGTCATGGCGACTGTGCTGGGTCTGGCCGCGGCGATCCTGGGCCTTCTGCCGAACCGCGCCTGCCGCACCGTCAACCGCGCCTATGTCGAGCTTTTGCGTGCGTGCCCGCCGTTGGTGCTGATCCTGTGGGTGTTCTACGGCCTGCCGATCGTGCTGGATTTACGCGTCGGTATCTTTGCCGCCGCTGCGGTTGCCATCGGCGTGTGCGACAGCGCGTTTCAGGCCGAGATCTTCCGCGCCGGTATCCAGTCTATCGACCAGGGCCAGCGCGATGCCGCCAAGGCGCTTGGGCTCACGCCGTGGCAGCAGATGCGGCTGGTCATTCTGCCACAGGCGGTCCGCCGGGTGTTGCCGCCATTGGCCAATCAGTTCGTAACGGTAGTGAAGCTTTCCTCGCTCGCTTCTGTCATCGGCTATGAGGACCTGACACGGCGGGCTAATGAACTGGTCGTCACAGTGTTCCGGCCGCTTGAGATCTATTCTGTGCTGATCGTGGAATATCTCGTCCTGGTCATGATCATTTCCTGGCTCGTACGTCGGCTGGAGCGGCGCCTCGGCCAGGGCACGCGAAGCTGATTGCGGCCGGGCCACGGCTGCGGCACTCTTTTGACGTCCTGTTGAAGCACTGGCAGCGATGACCCAATCGGAGAGCGGCCACCCAAACGCATGAACATGATAGATCAAACAAAGGCTAGTGGTCCAAACCTGACGCTCACTACACAAGCGTCAGGGGATTTGGCCAACAAAATCATAGACTAGTAGTTGAAATCTGAGGGCTCTTCCCTCAGATTTTAACCACTAGAGCGTGATGATTTCACTCTACCCAAAATCATCACGCGTTAGGGCATGTCTCCACCGATTGGAATTAAACGGCCGGACGCTGCTTTAAGGATGAACATAATTCGCCCAAGGAGCAGGCATGACGCGCATTCTCTATGCCAATGCCATCAGCAATTTCTCATCGAAGGTGCGGGTGGCTCTGGAGTTGAAAGGTCTGGCCTTCGAAGAGCGGTTGCCGCCGGACGGTTACGGCACAAAGGCCTACAAGCTGATCGTGCCGATGGGCACTATTCCGGGGTTGGTCGAGGACGACTTCGTGCTTAGCGAGAGCGAGACGATCGTGGAGTATCTGGAGGAGGCCTATCCGCAGGTGCCGCTGCTGCCTGCCGATCCCCGGGCGCGGGCGCAGGTGCGCTTCCTGTCGCGCTTCCACGATATCTATCTTGAGCCGCCACTGCGTGCCATGTTTGGCCAACTGCGGCATGCGGGCCGTAATAGCGAACTCGTCGCCGATCAATGCGCGCGCTTTGTCCGTAGGCTGAACCAGTTGGAATTCATGGCCGATGCTGAGGGCCCCTATGTAGCCGGGGCGTTGTCGATTGCCGATTGCGGCTATCCATCCACGATTGCGCTTGCCCAGGTGATGCTGCCGCTTCTGGGGTCGGCCTATAAGCCTGGCCCCGTTATGATGCGCTGGGAGGCGGCGGCAAACGAGCATCCGGTGCTCGGGCCGCATAAGCTGGCCTATTTCGCCGAGGCAACGGCCTGGGCGGCCCGAAAGATGGATGGTTAGAGCGTCCGGCGTGTTGATACGCCGAGATATCGGTGCAGTATCTCTGGCCTTTGCTTGAGCTCGGCGGCAGTTTGTTCTTCCACGATGTGGCCATTGTTCAGCCTATAGATCCGGTGTGCCAGAGCCAGTGCTGCCGCGATATTCTGCTCTCCGACGATGATGGTAAGGCCGACGTCGGCGAGCGTGTGACACATTTTCATCAGGTTTTGCACGATGACGGGGGCCAAACCCTCGAACGGTTCGTCTAGTGGTCCAAACCTGACGCTTGCTACCGGAGCGTCAGGGAATTTGGCCCACAAGATCAAAGGCTAGTGGTTAAGATCTGAGGACTCTTTCCTCAGATCTTAACCACTAGACCATGATGCGTTTGGGTTGCTTCCCCAGACGCATAAACATGCTCGATAAAACAAGGGCTAGAGCGTCATGGTTTTGATTCTACCCAAAATCATCACGCTCTAGCAGGATGAGGCGTGGATCGCGAACCAGGGCGCGGGCGATCGCCAGCAGCTGCTGCTCGCCGTCGGACAGATCCGTGCCGCCAAGTTCACTTCTTCGCCTGTCAGCGCCTTTTTATTTGGCGTCTTGATACCCGTGCTAGATTCTGAAATACCGACCTGATCTAAACGCGAGAGCCGATTTGAAAAAAAGCAAAACGGCAAAACGCAAGAATGTTGTGGGTCGATAAGCGTCGAGCACGGGGCAAGACGCCCAGGTATCGTGCGCGGTGTCCCAGATGAGGGCATCACCTTTGTCCTGCCGCTGAGAGTCCCGGGTATTCTTCATCGGGGTCAATTCGGGGAATAGGGCACCCGGGGCAACAAGGCCATGTTGCCCGCCACCACCAGGGCGCCACGAGCAGCGCCGTCGGCGGCCCATCGTGAGCGCGGTGTTCGCCCTATTGTGCCGCTTTCATCAGCTTGGAAGGATCGGCACCAATCCGGGATTCGCCTGAATCGGCGGCGCGGGCCAGGCCAAAATCGTAGTGTATCGTGGCCAACTCCGGGAACGGCGAGGCGGGATCGTGCATGGCCTGGATCACCAGGGACGACGACACGCCGAACACCACGTCGCTATCGATATACGGGTCGTCGCCCTGGTAGAGCGAGGTGACCAGTTCGCGGTAGCCGGGGGCGGTGATGAGGAAATGGATGTGCGCGGGGCGGCAGCCGTGGCGGTTCTGCGCCTTGATCATGCTGCCGACCGGGCCATCCATCGGGATGAAATAGCCGAGGGGCCGGACGGTTCGGAAATCGAAGTCGCCGTTGGCATCGGCTGTGAAGGTGCCGCGCACATCCGACTTTTCGTTGCCGTATTTTTGCATGTCGTAAAAGCCGTGCTCGTCGGTCTGCCAGACCTCGATCCGGGCGCCCGCGATGCCGCGGCCTTCGAGATCGTGAACCTGGCCGTAGAACCCGATCTCGGGGCTATCTGGGTGGGCCGCGATGCAGTCGCCGTTTTCGAACTCGGGCGAGGCGTCGCGGTAGAAGGGGCCGAGCAGGCTCGTATCGGTGGCCTCGTCCAGCCTTGTTTTGTCGTGCAGCGCGTTGACCAGGGCGGACAGGCCCAGCGTGTCCGACAGCAGGATGGTCTCCTGGCGGCTGTCGGTGCAGGTCTGGCCGATCTGGGTGATAAAGCCGATGCCGAACAGCCATTCGGCGGGGGTGAGGTTGATGTCCCGCGCGAAGGCGTGCAGGTGTTTGACGGCCGATTCCATGATCTCCTTCAGCCGGGGGTCGGTTGTCGTGGCCATCTGGTCCAGGACCGCCTGGGTGACGGTGTTCTGGTCGAGGTCATGCATCACGTGGCTCCCTCAGGATTCTTGGACGACGGTGTTGCGCAGCGTGCCGACGCCGCTGATTTCCACTTCCACGACATCGCCGGGCTTCATCCAGACGGGGGGCGTGCGATAGGCGCCGACGCCGCCGGTGGTGCCGGTGATGATGACGTCGCCCGGCTCCAGGATGGTGAAGGTGGAGCAATAGGCGATCAGGGCCGGGATGCTGAACACGAGATCGTCCAGCGTGGCGGATTGCATCACCTCGCCGTTGAGGCGGCAGACGAGGCTTGCATTGAAGATGTCGCCGGCTTCGTCCGGTGTGACGAGATAGGGGCCGAAGCCGCCGGTGGACGGGAAGTTCTTGCCGGGCGTGAACTGGGAGGTGTGGCGCTGCCATTCGCGCACCGAGCCGTCATTGTAGCAGGAGTAGCCTGCGACGTGGGCGAGGGCGTCGGCTTCGGTGACGTGGCGGCCGCGCTTGCCGATCACCACTGCGAGCTCCCCCTCGAAATCCAGCGTGTTCGAGGCGCGGGGGCGGATGATGGCCTGGTTGTGGCCGACCTGGCTGTTGGCGAAGCGCGTGAAGATGGTGGGTTGCTTGGGCACGTCGCGCCCGCCTTCGAGGATGTGGCTGAGGTAGTTGAGACCGACGCAGATGATCTTGTCGGGGTCCGGGATCGGCGGCAGGGTGGTGACATCGGACAGCCTGTGGCGGGGCAGGCCTTCTGCAAGTGTGAAATCGGTGCCTCCGGCCAGCGCCGCGCGCAGGCTGGGGGCGCGGCTGGAGAGGTCGACGACATCGGCGCCGTCGATAACGCCCCAGCCGGTGTGGCCGTTGGCCGAAAAGCTCATCAATTTCATGTCTCTGTGTCTCCGTGGAAAGCGGGATCGGCCGCCTGCACGAAGCTGGCGGTGCGACGGTCATGCTCATCAGGCTTTCGCCCGAGGCATCGTCACGTCTTGCGATCGCTGAGTCCATCGGCGCGCGGCGTTTGGCAGTGATATCCACGCCACGGGTGGGCCGTGGAGACCGCCAGCCTGCGACAGCGGATGGCGTGGGGGGACGGACGGCGGCAGACATCGAACATGAAGCGCGGGATACAGGTGGCGATCAGGAGCCTTGTGCCGGGACGATTTCTGCCGCCATGACATCGGCGGGATCGAGTTGCGGCGCGAGTTGTCTGACCCATTCGGTGATGTGCGTCAGCGCAGCGCGGATCCGTGGAGTCTGGCGATTGTCGCGATGCACCACGAGCCAGAGGCTGGCTGAGGGCACTGCTGGCGCGGGCAGGCGTATCAACCCGGGTTCGCGGTCTGCCCGGAACCGGGCGAGACAGGCAATGCCGCCGCCTTGCATCGCTGCGGACACCGCGGCCTCGTGGCTGCTTGTCACGAGGCAGATGCGCGCGCTCGACACCGTTTCGGTGAGCCAGTCGGTCTGCCTGGCGTCCTGGATGTCGTCGCGCTGGCTGATGAGGGCGTGGCCTGGGCAACCGGCCGCGACATCTGGCATGCCGGCTTCCAGATAGTTCCTGCTGGCGTAGAGGCCGAAGGCGATGGTGCCGATGCGACGCACCACGAGGTCGTGCTGCTCCGGCTGCTTGAGCCGCACCGAGATATCCGCCTCGCGCATCGACAGGCTCAACTCGCGAGCATCCGGGATTAGCTCGACCATGATGTCGGGATACTGGCGATGCAGCGTGGCGAGGCCCGCGGCCAGGATATGATCGGCCACCGTCTCGGCGCAGGTGACCCGTACGAGGCCGGCCATGCGGGTATCCCGGCCGCCCACCGCGTGCTCCAGCGCCAGCGCCTCGGCCTCGAGCCGTTCCGCGTGGGCCCGCACGCCTTGGCCGGCCAGCGTCGGCACATAGCCATCTGGCGTGCGGTTGAGAAGGCGAACGCCCAGGCTTGATTCCAGAGAGGCAAGGCGGCGCCCGACGGTGGATTGCGCGACATTCAGGTGCTTGGCCGCTGCCGAGAGGCTGCCATGACGCTTAAGCGCCAGGAAGAACCGGAGATCATCCCAATCGAGCATCAGTCCGGCTGCCGTCGTTTTTGCATCTGGGGTCACCGGCTTTGGGCATTTCGGGGATCGTGCGACGGCCTATGATGGGCGTTCAATCGAGCCGTTCAGGGGGTTCGAGAAGAGGCGCGGTGCTACCAGGACCGACAGCATCGTTACGAGTTATAAAGGCCTGGTCTGGCCTTTTGGTTCCGGGGGCTCCGGGCCATTTCACGCGCGACATCACAGGGATCCTCACATGGCCAAGTCTGCAACCCCTCCCGGGGGGAGCACCGTCACCCGGGCAGAACTGGACGTGATGATCGCCAAGGGGCGCGCCGAACCGGGCGCCACGCGCACTTTGCGGTGCCGTACGGTAGCAAGCGGTCGGCTGCAGCAACTGAACTATATCAGGGACCTTCCGGCCCAGGCGGTGGAGGAGGATGAGCGGCAAGGGCTGTTATCGGAATCCTTTGCACCCAACGCCTCCGAAGCGCTGCTGGCGGCACTGGGCTCATGCCTCGCCGTGGGCATCCACGCCATTGCCCTCGCACAGGGCATTCCCATCAGCGCCCTTGAGCTCTCGCTTTCGGCCGATATCAACACGACAGCGGTTTGGGGTGCGGGGGACCTTACGCCGAAGACCATCGGCTTTGACCAGATCAGCGTCTCGGTGAAGCTGGAGGCCGATGCACCGCGCAAGATGCTCGAGGCCCTGGTGCGTCATGCCGCCCTATGGTCGCCGGTGGCCAACACGATCCACAATCCTGTGCATCTGGACGTGACCCTGGAGGCCGATCCTGCGGCTGCGTGAGCGCGAAAGCGAGATTGTTACGTAATGGGCAACGGCGTGGAGACGCGATCGGATTTCACCAGCCCATCCACCAGCTCCACGATCCGGTCGCAGCGCGCTGCAAGGCGGGGGTCGTGGGTGACGATGAGGA
>JBBROR010000075.1:0-12248 GCA_038229175.1 Acetobacterales bacterium
GCGTGACTATGTGGCGCTCGACCAGCGCGGCTGAAACTGGCTGAAATTGGCTCCTGTAACACCGGCCCGTGGCAACATGGGCCGGTTTTTTCATGCCCGGCCACACCGTTTCGCACACGAAAGCGTGAGCAAACCGTATTTTATCATGCACATAGCGTGACCCTACATGCAGCACCGTGAGGCCGCGTGACGCCGGACATATGCCGGTGCAAACATTTCCTGCAACGTCTTGTTTTTAGTGACAAACCATCCGATCAGGCACACTTCTTTTCCGCTTCTTTTGACAGAGCTTTGACGATTTAATATTATTTATTACTGTTTATATTACCGTTTTATTCTCGGTTTTATTGACAATAGTTATTTCTCTTCTTCAATTTTTTAACAATCAACTGTTTGCGTGATCACATTTTTCGTTAACATACATCCGTAGGCAGTCGATCGCGATTGCCAGGACCAAAAGGAAACACAGCGATGGTCGTATACCCATCTCTGGACAGGCTGGTGCGGACCAGGCTGCGCCAGTGGCCACAGCGGCCGCCAGGCATGGCAGCCAAAACAGGCAGTCCGGACGGCTGGCTGCGCGGGCGCCCCTGCGAGACCGACGGGACGAATTTTCCGTTCCTCAAACTGCCGGGCAGCAACCGCTTCCGCACTCTGCCAGACGGGCTGTGGCTCAATTTTGCCGGCACAATCCACGAGCCGTTCGTTGACATCTTCGCCATCGAAGCCTGCGGTTCGCTCGCCAACCTGCTCGACAAGCGATCGCGCTTCGCACCCAGCACCCACTCGCTGCTGGCCGTCTGCCCGGTCCCCTGGCTCATGCATGGCGTGATGGCGAACGATCCCACGCCGCGCTGGAAAGTAACGGGGGTGATCCGCGACGAGCCAACGATGCCGCTCATCCTGCCGGTGCGCGACATCAAGGTGATGTATGCCCTGAAGAACCGCCACTATCAGGGCTTCACCCAAAGCCAGATCCCACATCCGCACGAATATTTCGTGCCGATGGACGCACTCACCGCCGAGCGCGGCCATGAGAGCCCCGCCATCCGGGCGCTGGTGGCGCGCAGTGCCGTGAACGCTAACTTCCTGGGCTCAGGCCCGTGATGGAAAGTTTGACAGCTTGCGTGCGATATCAGGCCGATCTGTGCACAGCCCGTCCACGCCCCAGTCGATCAGCCGCGCCATGTCCGCCGCCGCATTCACCGTCCACGGAACCACGCGCAGACCAAGCACGTGCGCGCGATCAAGCAAGGCGCGATCCAGCGTTGCGTGAAACGGCGCCCAGGTCGGCTGATACGGGCACCCCCGCGCCGCCGCCGCCACGCGCTGCAGCGTCACGTCATCGCCCGACGGCCCGGTGAGCCAGGCCAACGGAACCGCAGGATGGGTGCGTCGCAGCATCGCCAACCCGCGCCAGTCAAACGAGCGCACGGCCAGCCGATGCAAGGCACCAGACGCGGTCGCAACACCCACCACCATGTCCGCCATGGCATCGGGTGAAACGGTAAGGTCAGGTTTGGCCGGATTGGTTTTCAACTCGGCATCAATGCGCACGCCCGAAGCGGCAGTGGCCGCGAACACCTCGGCCAGACTGGGAATCCGGGCGCCGTCGCAAGCCACCTGTTCGGGATGGGCCAGCGCCGCAGCACTTCCCGGCCGGGCACGGCCGACATCGAACGTCCGAAGCGCTGCAAAGGACAGCGACCGGATCGCAATCCCCGGCTCAGAGAGCCAGACGCCATCTGCCGTTCGGGTCAGGTCGATATTCAGCACCGGATCATGCACAACCACGGCCACATCGTCGGAGGTCACAGCGATATCCAGCTCGATACTATCAAGGCCGAACGCCAGCGCGCGGACAAACCCCTCGAGCGTATTCTCGGCGAACAGCCCCCGCGCACCGCGATGGCCCTGCAGCTCGAACGGCCGCAACGCTCCTACGCCGGCGGCGTGGCGGGCGCCGCGGTCTTCATCATGGTGCCGGTCATCGGGATAAAGAACACGCCCACATCCTTGCGGCTGCGGATCTTGCCGTCTTCGTCCTTGGTATAGACATAAAGGAACTGGCCCCGCTTGAACGGCTGGCCGATCGGGATCAGCGCACGCCCACCGGGCTTCAGCTGCTTGAACAGCTCGGGCGGCGCATACTGCGCGGCACAGGTGATGATGATGATGTCAAAACCGCCCTCCACCTCGGGCCAGCCGAAATATCCATCGCCGACCCGGCTCTCGATGTTGTCGTAGCCCAGCGGCGCGAAGATCTTTCCAACCGCGCGGCCCAACGGCTCGATAATCTCGATCGAGTAGGATTTCTTCACGATCCGGCTCAGCAGCGAGCTTTGGAATCCACTGCCGGTGCCGATCTCCAGCGTCACATCGCCGGCCTTCGGCTTGGCCACCTGCGTCATGTAGGCCTGGCCCAGATAATCCGACAATGCCGAGCCAAAACCAAGCGCCCAAGGCTTCGGATTGTCCTCATATGCCTCGCCCGGCGTGGCGCGCCTGTTGTCGTACTGATAGTGAAAATACTCGCGCGGCAGCTCCTGAAACGCTGCCATCACAGCCGGATCGGCCGAGCCCAGCCGCTCCTTCAGATACTGCTCGATCCGCTTCATCGCCGCCGGTTTACGCGATTGGATAGCCTGGAACTGCGCCTCCGACAGATCGACGGGACGGCCGGACCTGGCCATCGCCTCCATATAGGCTGCCCGGGTCCATGGAGCGGACGCGGCCTGGGCCTGTGAAACAACAAGCGAGGCGCCAGCGGCGGCGATCAGGCTGCGGCGCGAGAGAAGATCGGTCACGTCAAACTCTTTCGGTCACGAGACCATGATGCATTGACTGCTTCGCCAAGTGCATGAACATGATCGTTAAAACAACAGACGAGCGTCTCATGATTTCTCGATCGGAAATCATGAGGATCTCGGGAATACGGCGTTGGCCACTACATACAACGCAAGTGCGGCAATCAACACGCTGCTGTAGCCCGACTGCAATGCAATCACGTTCGCCAGTGGCGTGGAAACCACAGAAAACGCACCATTCAGGCCCCAGGCCCAGGGCATGAAGCCGCCGGTTCCGGCCCGGCTCAGCCCCAACGGGAACGGCATCCCCAAAGCCACCGAAACCGGCGCCACCACCAGCACCACCAGCGCGGCGCGGACCAGGAACGACTCGTCCAAGGTGGCCATGATCGCCGGCTGCAGCCCGAAATACACCGCCGCACACCACGCCACGATCAGCACGATCGCAATGTCGATCCCCCGCCGCGGCCGCTCCTCAAACCGGGCGCTGAGCATGCTGCCGATGCCCGAAAAAATCAGCATCGCCGTCAGCACAATGGCAAAGCCACTGGTGCGCTCGTTGAGGTAGAAGCTGGCGCGCTCGATCAGATAGAGCTCGATAAACAGGAATCCCAGGCCAAGCGCCGCGAAATAGATCGCCGCCCGCCATGCGCTGACGCCCACCGCCGCCACGCGACGCCCACCGAACAGCGGCACCGCCAGCACGATCAAAGCGATAACGCAGGCCTGCGCCAGCACCGCCAGATTGACCAGCGGGCCAATCTCCGCCTGCGGCAGAATCTCCAGCCGCTGGAGGATGGTGCCAAGTTGCGACAGCCGCAGCACGGCATAGAACGACGGGCGATCCAAGGTGATCGGCCGCAGATTGAACGCCTGGCCGGAACTGGTCTGCTCGCCGCGCAGCACGCCCGGTGCCTCGTCGGCGATGGCATCATGGGCGCCGTCGCCTGAGATCACCTCGCCCGCGGTGAAGGACACCGCCGGCAGGTCGTTGAAGATTTCGGCCTTGGCAGCCGTCTCGATGCCGGGGAAGAACGACAGGTCAAAACTGCGCTCGCTGCAGAACCGCCTGGCCGCGGCGATGCGGGCAGCGTCGAATGGCTGCGGCGACACCAGGATGCGCACGTTCCAGGCGGAACGATAGACCAGCACGTGGCTGGCAGGGTTGGACAGCCCCGCTGTCAGAAGCCCCTCGCGCACTGTGGCGAGCATCCGCACCGCATAGGCCGGGAATTCGCGGATCGACACCGGGATGGACAGCACCCCGTCATGCGAAAGTGCGCCGAGATAGGCCGCGATCGCCGCGCTGGTGAAGGCCGAGCTGTTGGCCTCCGCGCTGTCGAGGAAGTCGCCGGCGATATCGATCACGCTGTACTGGGTGCCGCGCACGGCGGCGAACGGGCTACGGCCGCTGACCGGCGCCTGCGAACCGATCTGCCGGCGCAGCAGCTGGCGGATCGTCGTCTCCGGCTCCAGCACGGTGATATCCGAAGCCCCCAACGCCCGCGCCTCGACCGAGCGAAACCCGCCCGAGCTGCCGATGAGCAGAACCCGCGCCTTTGGCACCAGCGTATAGGGCAACGCCGCCAGCGTGGCGAAGGCATAGGCGGCATCAAGCGTTCCAGCCTTTGGCAAGGCCGCGATCCGATTGCCATCGCGATACAAGCCATAGGTGGGCGGCGGGCCGGGCAGACCCAGCATGCCGGCGTTGTTGGACAGATCGGTGTCCACCCGCTCGGTGAAATCCTCCAGGATCATATAGAGCCCGCGCGCCGACCGGATTTCGGTCAGCACCTTGGCATCAGGCGTGTGCAGGGGGGCGTAGATCGCCTTGTAGTCGTTGAAATCGGCCTGGTTGGCCCCGATCAGCAGCGCCTCGCTGCCGGCAAGCGCAAGCAGGGCCACCGGCAGCACACGCCTCCAGTTGGACGAGAACGCCGAGGCCAAAGCCATCGGCACCAGCAGGCAGGGCAGCAGCATGAACGGATGCACGGCGCCCATCAGCGCCAAGGCAGCCAGCGAGCCGGCACCGGCGCCGGTCAGGTCAAAGCCATAGACCCGGCCAATCTCGGTGTCGTTGAGGATGAAGCACAGGCTGACATACAGGCCGGCCAGGAAGAAGAACGGCAAAAGCGCTGCGTAGTAACCCGCGATCAGCACGAGCTGAGCTTCGAAGGTCGCCTGGTTCTGCAGCTGCAGCGGATTGAAAGGATTGGTGGTGACGAGATGAAAGCCCACGGCGGCTGCCGCCACCAGCACCGCCGGCAGCCAGTCCAGCAAAACGCGGCCATGCCGGGTGAAGAACGGCCGTGCCAAAGCCAGCACAACCCCGGACAGCGCAAACCCGGCCAGGACGATCGATATCACCCAGTAGCCATATTCCGACCATTTCGCGACGGCGAAATACCGCGTCAGCGCAATCTCAAAGCCAACGGTTGCCAGCGAGACCAGGAACAACGGCGCCAATGTGCGAAGGCCCGCACGCCCCTTCACCCGCCCACCCGCCGGCTCAGGAAGCTCTGCAGCACAGTATTGAAACGCGGCGCATCGTCGACGAACAAGGCATGCCCAATATCTGCCATCACCAGGGTCTCGGCGGCGGGGTGATGGGCCGCCAGATTACTGGCCTGGCCCGAAAAGCCGGGTCGTACGACGTAAAGGACCGGCTTGGCGGTGGCATAGACCGCCTCCTTCCAGTAGGTCCGCGGCACCTTGTAGCCAAGCAACGCGTTGGCCGCTGGCTCGGGCGTGCGCAGGGCCGCCGCCACCAGCTGCTGCAGATAGGCAGGCGGCTGCGGGCGCTTGAACATCGAACGCACGAAGCTGGCCATGAAATTCTCATGCGTCTGGCGGGGAGCCTTGCGATACGGCTGCCTCGGCGGCGCTGGCGGCGGATCCTCGCCCACCGAATTATCGATCAGCACCAGCCCGGCCAACGCCATATCGCCATGAGCGTGCACATAGGCCAGGGAATCGAGCACACCGAGCGACCAGCCGACCAACACCACGGGCTGGCGTGCCGCGCCCTGGGGAAAAAGGCGCTGCACCAACTCGGCAATATCGTCGCCACGACGGTCGTATGTGTAGCCTGCGGCCGGAACATCGCTGCTGCCCTGGCCGCGCGGGTCCAGCACAACCACACGATAGCGCCGGATGAATGCGTCGATCTGCAGCTGAAAGATCCAACCCGGCATGGTCCAACCAGGCACAAACACCAGGATGGGTGCCCCTGGCCGGGAAGCTCCGGCATCGGTGTAGTGCAGTCGCACACCATCGCTGGTGGTAAAAAAGCGATCGGCTGTGCCGGCAACAGCCCGGCCGGGCACCGCCAATGCGCACAGGAACAAACTCGTCAAAATAAGCAGAATCGTCGAAAACACGCGCATAGTCTGAACTGCCGTCCCTGGCGCACCCATGTCAACAAGGGGTGTCCCAAAACCGAGAATTCAGACGATGAACGATCCCGAGCCATCGCGGAAAGGAGCAATCGGCGCCTTGATCCTGGTGTTAATTCTGGTGGTGGGGGGCGTCTGGATTCAGCGCCATATCCGCGCCAGCAGCGTGATCGAGGAGTGCATGTTGCAAGGACGCAAAAACTGCACTTCCATTACGCAGTGAATGCATTCGCACGATTATTCCGCCAAACCACACCACGGGACTGGAAAACGAAATGTTGCGGACCAGTTGCACCAACGTCATGAAAAGGTTTTCCCGATGCTGATCACCCGCCGTACCACAATGGCCACCCTGCTCGGCGGCGTCGCCGCAGCTTCATTCCTGGCCCCGGCCCATGCCGGCGCCCCAATATCCGGCCAGCAGGCCCCGTCGTTCTACCGCACCAAGGTGGGCGACATCGAGATCACTGCGATCTCTGACGGCTACGGCACCTTCCCCAAGATCGAAGGCTTCGTGCGCAATGCCTCCCCCGAGGCCGTGCAGGCCGCTTTGGCTGAAGGCTTCATGCCAACCGACCGCGTGCAGATCCCGTTCACCACGCTGGTGGTCAACACCGGTGGCAAGCTGGTGCTGATCGACACCGGTAACGGCGATCTCGCCGCGCCCACCAGCGGCATCTGGATGAAGAATTTCCGCGCGGCCGGCTTCACGCCCGAAGACGTGGACATGGTGGTGATCAGCCATTTCCACGGCGACCATGTGAACGGCCTTCGTCTGAAGGACGGCACGGCGGTCTTCCCGAAAGCCGAAATCAAGGTGCCTGAGCCAGAATTCAACTTCTGGATGAACGACGACAACCTCGCCAAGGCGCCGGATGGCCTGAAGAACAACTTCAACACGGCTCGCCGCGTGTTCACGCCGATAGCCAAGGACGTGACGCTCTACACCTGGGAGAAGGAGGTCGCACCGGGGATCATCGCCCACGCCGCCCCTGGGCACACGCCAGGCCACACCATCTTGAGCATCAATTCCGGCAAGGCCAGCTTCATGGCCGTGTCCGACATCACCAACGTGCCGGCACTGTTCGTGCGCAATCCGGACTGGTCCGTGATGTTTGACCAGGACGCGGACATGGCCCGCGCCACCCGCCACCGCGTGCTCGACATGGTGTCCGCCGACAAGATGCAGGTTGGCTTCTACCATGCCAACTTTCCCGCCACCGGCTTCATCACCCGCGACGGTGGACGCTACAATCTCGTTCCGGCCGCCTGGAAGCTGCCAGTCTGAATCGAACGCAAGGTGGGGTGCGCTTTGGTGCCCCACCCGTTCAGCTCACCGTGGGCGACCTGTTTTAGAGCGTAATGATTTTGGCTGGAGCAACCCAAGCGCTCCATGATCTAGCGCATCGCACCCAACACCGAAACCGCGGCGGCATCCACCGTGACCGCGTGGTTCAAAGGCCCATGCCCCTGCCCGAACCCGGGGGCGTGTTCAATTGCCTGGCGAACATAAGCGCGGGCGCGCTGCACAGCCACGGGCAATGACAGACCCTGAGAGAGACCGGTGGCGACGGCGCTGGCAAGCGTGCAACCCGTGCCATGGGTGTGGCGGTCGGGAAGTCTTGGGTCACTGTAGCGGTGGGTTTCAGTTTCGCCCACCAGCAGGTCGATCACGTCCGGACCGTGCAAGTGCCCACCTTTCAACAGGATGGCAGGAGCCCCCAGGCTGAGCAGCATCTGCGCCGCGCGGTGCATGCCGGCTTCATCCGCAATGACGAGGCCGGTCAGGGCTTCGGCTTCGGGAATATTGGGCGTCAGAACCGTCGCCATCGGAATGAGCCGCTGCTTGAGCATGGAGACAGCCTGCTGGGCCAGCAGGCTGGCGCCGCCTTTGGCCGTCATCACAGGGTCCAGCACCAGCGGCGCCCTGGTGCGCGCCACCTCCAACTCGGCAGCGATCGCCTCGATGGTGGCCGCATCGGCGAGCATGCCGGTCTTGATGACGTCCACGCCGATATCGGCAAACGCGAGGCGGATCTGGTGGCGGATGAAATCCGCGGGAATCGCATGGACCGCGTGAACGCCCAGCGTGTCCTGGGCGGTCAGCGCCGTGATGGCGGTCAGCGCGTAGCCACCCAGCGCGGTGATGGTCTTGATGTCGGCTTGAACGCCGGCACCGCCCCCACTATCGGACCCTGCAATCACAAGGACCCGACCCCGCATCTGCATCACGCCGAGGCCACCGCGCCGATGCGACCGCCCACGCCTTCTGCGCCCAGGGTGCCCACGGCCTCGGCGATGCGGTGGCACAACGTGTCCACCACACGGCCGACCATATCGGCGTCCTCACCTTCGGCCATCACGCGAATAACCGGCTCAGTGCCGCTTTTGCGGATCAGCAGGCGGCCGGTCGCAGCCAATTCGATCTGCGCACTGGCGATCGCAGACTGAACCTTGCCATCGAGCAATGGCGAAGGCCCCGTGAAGCGCACGCTTTTCAAAAGCTGCGGCAGCTTGTCAAACAAATGACACGCGGTGCTGGCGGGGCGCTGGGTTTCCACCAGCACGGCCAGAACCTGCAAGGCGGCGAGCAGTCCATCACCGGTGGTGGCGTAGTCGGACAGCACCATATGGCCGGATTGCTCACCGCCCACGTTGAACCCGCCAGCGCGCATGTGTTCAACCACGTAGCGGTCGCCAACCTGGGTGCGGTGCAACGCCAGGCCACGACTTCCCAGAAACCGTTCAAGGCCAAGATTGGACATCACGGTGGCAACGATACCCCCACCGGTCAGGCGTCCCTGCTCGCCCCAGCTCCGGGCAATCAACGCCAGCACCTGGTCGCCGTCCACGATGGCACCAGTCTCATCGGCCAGGATCAGCCGGTCGGCATCGCCATCCAGCGCCAGGCCCAGATGCGCGCCGCAGCGACGAACCTCGCCCGACAGGAATTCCGGCACCGTCGAACCACAGCCTCGATTGATGTTGAAACCATCCGGCTTCACGCCAACCTCGATGACATCCGCACCCAATTCCCACAACACCGCCGGCGCCACCTTGTAGGCGGCACCGTTGGCGCAATCGACCACGATTTTAAGGCCATCCAGCCGCAGGCCGCGTGGAAAGGTCGCTTTGGCTACCTCGATATACCGCCCCGCGGCATCGTTCAGGCGCGACGCGCGGCCAAGCTTTGCGGGTGCTGCAAGCAGGCCGCCAAGATCCGCCTCCATCATGGCTTCGATCTCAAGCTCGGTTTCATCCGAAAGTTTGAACCCGTCAGGGCCGAACAGCTTGATACCGTTGTCTTCGTAAAGATTGTGCGAAGCGGAGATCATCACCCCCAGATCGGCGCGCAGGCTGCGCGTGAGCATAGCAACGCCTGGCGTGGGCAGCGGGCCAGCGAGCACCACATCCATGCCGGCGCCGACGAAGCCCGCCACCAAAGCCGGTTCGATCATATAGCCGGACAATCGCGTGTCCTTGCCAATGACAACGCGATGGCGATGGGCACCGCGGGTGAACAGCAGGCCCGCCGCCTGGCCGAGGCGCAGGGCGATTTCCGCTGTCATGGGCGCGGTATTGGCGGTGCCACGAATGCCATCGGTACCAAAGAAACGCCGTGTGGTCGGCATGAAGGCGCTGTCCTCAAAAGTCTCGCGTGCTGGTTCGCACAACACTATGGCAGAAAGCTGACGATTAACTTAACGCGCCTCTTAGCCGATCGCCCCCAGCCCGCGCCAGACCCGAACCGCCTGCACGGTGGCGGCGACATCATGCACCCGCAACACCGACGCGCCCTTGCTCACGGCCCAAAGTGCGGCAGCGATGGAACCCGGGACACGATCGGCAGCTTGCTTTTGGCCGGACAACATGCCGATGAAACCTTTTCGTGAAACACCCACGAGCATCGGCAGGTCGAGCATCATCAAGGCCTCGAGTCGCTGCAGCAACGCCACGCTCGCAGCCGGCGCCTTTGCAAACCCGATCCCGGGATCGATGGCAATCTGCGCCCGGGCGATGCCGCACGAGCAGGCGTAGGACACCCGTGCCGCCAGTTCGCGCGTCACATCACCCGCCACATCATCGTAGTGGCCCAGCCCTGTCATGTTGGTGGGGTCGCCGCGCATATGCATCAGCACCACGGGGCAGCCGGCACGGGCCACAACGGCAGCAGATTTTGGATCATGCCCAAGTGCAGACACGTCATTGATGATCCGCGCTCCGCAATCCAGGGCCGCGTGCATGGTGGCGGCGTTGCGCGTGTCGATGGAGATGGGCACACCCTGGCGCGCCAGCGCTGAAATCACAGGCAACACGCGCGCCAACTCGATCTCGACGGAAATCACATCGGCCCCGGGCCGCGTGCTCTCTCCGCCAATATCGATAAGATCGGCGCCCTCTTCCATCATTGCAAAAGCGGCCGCCACCGGATCAAGGTGGCGGCCGCCATCGCTGAAGCTGTCCGGGGTGACGTTGAGAATCCCCATCACCAGTGGATAGGGACCCTCAAAGCCGGCCCAACGCCGAAGCTGCAGTGGAACTAGCCCGGCTGCGGCGCGGTACCCAGGCCACCTGGTGGTGGCACGGGGCGTGTTGTGGTCGGAACCGAAGCACGACGGCTGTCGGCAGCGGGCTCATCGTTGACACGCTTGATAATCTTCTCGCCACGCAGCAGCTGGCGGATTTCGTCGCCCGACAGCGTCTCGTGCTCAAGCAGACCATGCGCGAGTGCGTTCAGCTCATTCACGTTGTCGGTGAGAATCTTCTTCGCACTCTGGTAGGCGTGGTCGATCACCAGCTTGATCTCGTTGTCGATCTCACGCGCGGTGGCTTCGGACACGTTCTTGTTCTGCGTTACCGAATGACCGAGGAACACCTCCTGGCTGTTGTCGGCGTAGGCAATCATGCCGAGCTTGTCGCTCATCCCCCACTCGGTCACCATCATGCGGGTTTGATTGGTGGCCATCTTGATATCGCCAGACGCCCCATTGGACACCTTGTCGGCACCAAACGTGATTTCCTCAGCGGCACGGCCACCCATCGCCATGCACAACTCGGCGAGGCATTTCGCCTTCGACTTCGAGTACCGATCGCCTTCCGGCAGCGACATCACCATGCCCAACGCGCGGCCGCGCGGAATGATCGTCGCCTTGTGAACCGGGTCGCATTCCGGGTTGTGCATGGCGCAGATGGCATGGCCAGCCTCGTGAAACGCGGTCATGCGCTTCTCTTCGTCAGACATCACCAGCGAACGACGCTCGGTGCCCATCATCACCTTGTCCTTGGCGTGCTCGAACTCGAACATTGCCACAACGCGCTTGCCCATCCGCGCCGCAAGCAACGCCGCCTCGTTCACCAGGTTGGCCAGATCGGCACCCGAGAAGCCAGGCGTGCCGCGGGCGATCACCTTGGGGTCGACATCCGAAGCCAGCGGCACCTTGCGCATGTGCACACGCAAGATCTTCTCCCGGCCGTTCACGTCCGGGTTCGGCACCACAACCTGGCGGTCGAACCGGCCAGGACGCAGCAGCGCTGGGTCGAGAACGTCGGGCCGGTTGGTGGCGGCGATGAGGATAACCCCCTCGTTGCTTTCAAACCCATCCATCTCGACCAGCATCTGGTTCAGCGTCTGCTCGCGCTCGTCATTGCCGCCGCCCAGGCCGGCGCCACGATGGCGCCCCACAGCGTCGATCTCATCGATGAAGATGATGCACGGCGCGTTCTTCTTGCCCTGCTCGAACATGTCCCGCACCCGACTGGCGCCGACGCCCACGAACATCTCCACGAAGTCAGAACCCGAGATCGTGAAAAACGGCACGTTCGCTTCACCAGCGATAGCACGGGCCAGCAACGTCTTGCCGGTGCCCGGCGGGCCGACCAGCAGCACACCCTTTGGAATCTTGCCACCAAGACGCTGGAACTTCTGCGGGTCCTTCAGGAACTGCACGATTTCCTCAAGTTCGGCCTTGGCCTCGTCGATACCGGCCACGTCGTCGAACGTGATGCGGCCCTGCTTCTCGGTCAGCAGGCGGGCACGGGACTTGCC
>JBBROR010000076.1:0-12245 GCA_038229175.1 Acetobacterales bacterium
GCTGACAATCGATGGCTCCTTCCGTCTCGGCGCCTTCGACGGCCAGCGTGGGCTGGATTACGGTGTCGCCGAACTGCCATCCCATAACGGCATAAGATCAAATTACGCGTCCTATTGGGTGAACGGCATCACGTCCAAGGCAAAAGGCGAAAAGCTGGCGGCGGCGGCGAAGTTTCTGGCCTTTGTGACCACACCGGCTGCGATGCAGCTGTGGATGGAGAAGGTCGGTGAGCTCCCGGCCCGCGTGGCGCTGGCAAAGACAGACGCGGTGGCCAACCATCCAAAATACGGCCCCTTCGTCCGCGGACTCAGCACTGCCGTTGCCACCGATTTCGTTGATGAAAGCGCGCAGCGCAAGGTGATGATGGACATGGTCGACCGTGTGCTGCTGAAGAATATTTCGGTGGTGGACTCACTCGCCACGGCGGCCAGCGAGGAGCAGAAGGTGCTGGACACCCGCAAGTAACATGAGCGCCTGGTTCGCGCGACAGACGCTGGCCAGCAAGCAGGCTGTCTGGGCCTGGATCTTTCTGGCACTGCCGATCGTATATTTCACCGCTGTCCGTTTCTGGCCGGCGGTGGATGCCTTCTCGCTGTCGCTGTCGCGCTGGAACCTGGTGGGGCCGCGTCACTTCGTGGGGCTGGCAAACTACGAGCGCCTGGCAGCCGATCCGGTATTCTGGCAGGTGCTCGGCAACACGTTCGAGTACCTGGCGCTGGGCCTTCCGATCAGCCTGGGGCTGGCATTCGTGGTGGCCTATCAGCTTGATCGCGTGCGCATGGGCCAGGGCTTTCTACGGGCGCTTTATTTCCTGCCGCATCTGACAACCGCCACCGCCATGGCCTGGGTGTGGCGTTGGTTCTACCAGCCCGCGCCGGTGGGATTGTTCAATGGCTGGCTCTCGATGTTCGGCATCGCACAGCAACCGTTCCTGCGTTCCACCGTCCAAGCCCTGCCCGCCGTGCTGGTGCCCGCGATCTGGGCGGCGCTGGGATTTCAGGTGGTGATCTTCCTGGCCGGGCTGAAGGCGATCCCACGCAGCTATTACGAGGCCGCCGAGATCGACGGTGCCGGCTGGTGGCAGACCCTGCGCGAAATCACGCTGCCGCTGCTGCTCCCAAGCTTCGTGTTCCTGTTCATCACCACATCGATCGGCCTGCTGCGCATTTTTGATCTCGTCTACAACATCACCGCCGGCGGCGAGGGCGGCCCGCTGAATGCCACCAAACCGCTGGTGCTGGCGATCTACCAGAACGCTTTCGGCCGCATGGACATGGGGTATGCGTCGGCCCAGACGGTGGTGCTGTTCGTCATCCTGCTCGCCGTGTCGCTGCTGCAGATGCGCTTGTTGCGGACGCGATGAAAATCGCCCGCCCCGGCCGCATCATCGGCTTCACCTTGCTGGCCCTCGGCGGCATCGTGATGATCATGCCGCTGCTGTTCATGCTGGTCACGTCGCTGAAAACCAACAGCGAGGTCTACGAACTGCATGTCCTGCCGCGCGAACCGACGCTTGAAAACTACATCGAAATCCTCACCCGCAGCCGCTTCGCGCGTTGGTTCGTGGTGTCCTTCGCCGTCGCCACCCTGTCCACCGTCTCGGTTGTCTTCTTCGACAGCCTGATCGGCTACACGCTGGCGAAATTCCGTTTCCGTGGCCGTGGCATCGTGTTCGTGGCGATCCTGTCCACCTTGATGATCCCAACCGAAATGCTTGTCATCCCGTGGTATGTGATGGCCAAGTCGATGGGCTGGCTCGACAGCATCTGGGGCATCATGTTCCCCGGCATGATGACCGGCTTTGGCGTTTTCCTGATGCGCCAGTTCTTCGCCGGCGTGCCGGACGAGCTGATCGATGCGGCGCGGATCGACGGGCTGGGCGAATTCGAAATCTTCTGGAAGGTGGCGCTGCCTTTGGTGACGCCCGCCCTGTCGGCCCTGGCAATCTTCGCCTTCCTGGGCAACTGGACGGCGTTTTTATGGCCGTTGATCGTCACCACCAGCCCCAACATCTACACCGTGCCGGTCGGCCTTGCCTCGCTCTCGGGGGAGTTCCAGACCGATTGGGAGATGATCATGACCGGCTCCAGCATCGCCACCATTCCCACCCTGCTGGTGTTCCTTCTCCTGCAACGCAACATCATCAACGGCATCACCCTGAGCGGCCTGAAAGGCTGACATGCGCGATTTTTCGAAATTCCCGGCCACGGAGTTCAAGGACACCGTGCTGGCGCCGTTGTTCGAGAGCTTCAAGCGGCATCACCGCCAGCAACTCATGGCCATTCATCACGCGCACGGCATCATGCTTGCCGAATGCGGCTGGCTGAAGCCGTGCGAAATGCACGCCATCTTCGACGCCCTCGCCGATGCCACCCACGACCTCGATCCCACGACCCTGATCTACACCGGCGCGCATGAGGATTTCTTTTTCTGGCTTGAAGACCAGCTCCGCCAGCGCCTGGGCCCCGATCTCGCCGGGCGCCTGCACACCGGCCGCAGCCGTAACGACATGGACCAGACGATTTTCAAGATGGTGCTGCGGACGCGGCTGTTGGCTTTGCTCGCAAAACTGGAAACGCTGCTCGCGCGCCTGCTGGCCCGTGCCGAGCAGGGCGCCGCCACGCTTGTGGTGGCCTACACCCACGGCCAGCCGGCGCAGCCCACCACCTTCGGCCACTATCTCGGCGCGCTGATCGAAATGCTGCTGCGCGACGCGGATCGCCTGCTGCACGCGCTGCGCACCGTCGATCGCTGCAGCATGGGGGCGGCCGCCATCACCACCTCCGGCTTCGGGCTGGACCGTGCGCGCGTGGCATCGCTGCTGGGCTTCGCCGAGGTGCAGGAGAACGCCTATGGCTGCATCGCCGTGGTGGACTACCTCGCCGAGAGCTATGCCGCCGTGAAACTTGTCTGCCTGGGCCTCGGTCGTTTCGTCCAGGACCTCAACGTCTGGACCGGGTTCGAGGTCGGCCACATGCACGTGCCCAACGCCTTCGTGCAGATCAGCTCCATCATGCCGCAAAAGCGCAACCCGGTGCCCGTCGAACATCTCCGCCTGATGCTCTCGCTCGCCGCAGGCCGCGCCGAGACGGTGCTGACCGCGCTCCACAACACGCCGTTCACCGACATGAACGACGCCGAGGGCGAGGTGCAGGCCGCCGGCTATGAGGCGTTCGACACGCTGGAGCGGGCGCTGACCTTGCTCACCGGGTTCATGGAAGCCGTTGTGATCGACGAGGCGAAGGTGCGGCGGCACATCGGCGAAAGCTGCATCACCATCACCGAAGTCGCCGATACGCTGGTGCGCGAGGAAGGCATCTCCTTCCGCCAGGCGCACGAGCTGGCCAGCGATCTCGCGCGGCGGATGATCAAGTCCGGCCAGACGTTGGAGACCCTGCCGATGGCGGCGTTCGAGGAAGCTTTCGTTCACGCCATCGGCCGACCGCCCGGCATCGACGAGGCGCGTTTGCGGCATATCGTCACGCCCGAGCATTTCGTCGCGGTCCGCGACATGCTCGGCGGCCCGGCACCGACGGCCCTGGCGGCCAGCCTTGCGCGCTATCACGAGGCATTGGCCGACGTGACCGCGGCGCGACGGACCTATGACGTGCGCATCGCCTCCGCGCAAGCCGAGCGGCAGCGGCTGTCAGCGGCGGCATAGCGATGGCCAGTGTCACGTTGCGCGGCATCCGGAAGGCGTTCGGGCGCACCGAGGTCATCAAGGGGATCGATCTGGACATTGCGGACAAGGAGTTCGTGGTCTTTGTCGGCCCCTCCGGCTGCGGTAAATCCACGCTGCTGCGGCTGATTGCCGGGTTGGAGGACGCCAGCGCCGGCGACATCCTGATCGACGGCCGGGTGGTGAACACCACGGCGCCAAAAGACCGCAACATTGCCATGGTGTTCCAGAACTACGCGCTCTACCCGCACATGACGGTGGCGCGAAATATGGGTTTTGGACTGCGCGCCGCGAAAACCCCGCCGGCGGAGATCGATCGGCGCGTCAACGAGGCCGCTGCGATGCTGGGGCTGGAAACCTTGCTCCAACGCCGGCCCGGAGAGCTGTCCGGCGGCCAGCGCCAACGCGTGGCGATGGGACGCGCCATCGTGCGCGATCCGGAGGTGTTCCTGTTCGACGAACCTTTGTCCAACCTCGATGCGCAGTTGCGCAACCAGGTGCGCACGGACATCAAGAAACTGCACCAGCAGGTCCGCACCACGTCGATCTACGTGACCCACGATCAGGTGGAGGCGATGACCCTGGCGGACCGCATCGTGCTGCTGCGCGACGGGCGCGTCGAGCAGGTCGGCACTCCCATCGCGTTGTTTACCCGCCCCGCCAACCGCTTCGTCGCCCGCTTCATCGGCTCACCCGCCATGAACATCATTCCTGCCAGGATCGAGGGCGACGAGATTGTGTTACCCTGGATGTGCGTGCCCTGCCCGGCTCTGTCGGCCGCACCGTCGGACGGGTCCGTGGAGCTTGGCATCCGGCCAGACGACGTAATCACTGGCCAAGCCTGCGAAAGCGTGCCCGCGCCGTTCCGTTTCGAGGCGCAGGTGAGGGTGGTGGAGCCGATGGGTGCGGAATCCCACCTTATGGTCAGCGTCGGTGGGCAGGACCTACAGATCAGGCTGATGGGGCGCGTCTATCCGCAAGCAGGCGAGCGGATCATGTGCGCGCTCGATCCGGCCGAACTGCACGTGTTCGACGCCAGCACCGGCACCGCAATCGGCCAAACGCGCTGAAGGCTGGTTGATTATCCGGCAGCGGCGAAGAGCTGGTCCAGCATTTGGGCCTGGGCGCGGGAGTCGGCGAGGCCAAAGCGCAGCGTCTCCTGGCCCGCCACCGACGCCGCGAAGTGTTGAACCATCGCCACATAGGGGTCGCATGGCGCAAGGCGCGCGACCCCACCGCTCCATGTCAGTGTCGTTTCACGGTTCTTGGTGGAAAACGGCCAATCGAAGGTGAGGCTGCCGGTGCTGCCGATCAGCTGCATGCCTTGCTGGCGGGCGCCGTCGAAGGAGCAGAAGACCTGGGCCGTCACGCCGCCTGGGAAATCGAGCGTGGCGGTGAAGCGACTGTCGACGTCGCCGTGATTGGTTTTTGTGGCGCTGACCGAGAGGGGTTCGGCGCCAAGCAGGCTGCGCAGCATGCTGACCCCATAACAGCCGAGATCGTAGAGGGCGCCGCCGCCAAGGCTGGCCTGCCATCTAAAATTGCCGGGATCGGCGATGCCGCCGACGAAATGGGTCTGGGCGCAGAGCAGGTCACCGATGGCGCCTTGCTGGAGCAAGTTGCGGGCACGGTCGAACTGGGGATGAAAGCGGTGGCAGAACGCCTCCATCACCAGTTTTCCACTGGCCCGCTCGGCCACCTGCATGCGCGCCACTTCCGCCTCGGTGAGGGCCAGAGGTTTCTCGCACAGCACGTGCTTGCCGGCCGCGAGGGCTGCGAGGGTCCATGGCAGGTGCAGGTCGTTCGGCAGCGCGATATAGACGGCCTCGACGGCGGGGTCGTCGATCAGGGCCTGATAGTCGCCATAGGCACGCTCGAATCCCAAATCGGCGGCAAATTCCTTGGCGCGGCCAAGGTCCCTGGCGGCCACCGCGCCCAATCGGTGTCCGGCTGCCATGACCGCGGGCGCCAATGCACCCCGGCCGATGCGGGAGGCGCCGAGAAAGCCCCAGTTCAGTGTCGGGTCGCGCGGTTCAGACATGAAAACTCCTGCCGATGGGGAGCAATAACGCACCAAGGGCAACCGGGATCCAACAGACGCATGCGCGCCAAGGCGGGGTGCCGTTTTGTCCCCTTGGACAATGGGGCTACACGGTGGCATGGCAAAGACGAAACCCACGGTGCTGGCCGCCGAGCTTCCGCAGAAGGCGCAAACCGGGATCATCCGGTGGATGCTTCAGCGCATCGCGGGCAATGCCAAGCCTGACGGTGGCATGCCACCCGGGATCGACGGGCGCATCGTCACCTTCCATGGCCGCGCTGGCGAGGCTACGTTGAAGGCGATCGTGGCGGGCAAGGATGTGGCGCTGTATCGCTACAAGCGCGGGCTCGACCTGCAGATGCGAACGGCTTTGGCGCAGCATGGGCTTTCGCAAAAATGCGGGGTTCTGTCCTCGGACCCTTCGGTGATCGAAGCGCTCGATGCCGCGAATCTTCCGGCGGAAGCTGGTGCCGACACAACATCTCGCCACGCCGTGGCGATCGGACGGCTCAGCGAGGCCGAGGCCAGCCGGATGCGGGCGCGGGAGCGCGTTCCGGCTCAAGAGTGACGGGGGCCGGCCCGCAGCCGTTGCGCGAGCCTTTCGCCGATGCTGACGTAGCTAGAATGCAGACTGGCCCGGCAATCGGTGGGCATGATCGCGGCATCGGCCACGCGCAGGCCCACCACCCCGCGCACCCGCAGATCGGGATCGACGACGCCGCATGGATCTTCGTGCGTTGTCATCCGGCAACGATCAGGTCATAAAATACGGCCATGGTTTGGCGGGTCTCCGGAACCAAGGGCGAGATCGGGACAAGACCTCAAATAAGCACCCCACTCTCAACTTGGGTCGAGCCGCAACCCCGTCCCAGCGTCGAACACGTGGACATGCTCGGGCGGGATTGTTACATGCAGCGCCGCTTCGGTTACGCCCATACCCGGAAGCTTGATTGTCATCATCGTCCCGCAGGCGAGTTTGCCGATCACAACCGTTTCCGAGCCCAGCGGTTCGACCAGATCGACCGGCAGTTCGAAACCTGCCGGATCGCGTTGCAGGTGCTCTGGACGGATGCCGATCACCAATTCGGTTCCATCCGCCCCCGGCCGCGGGCCATCCGAGAACACCACGGTTGGGCCGATGGCAAGCTTGGCGGCCCGCCCGTTGTCGATCAGTCGTGCCCGCAGAAGATTCATCGCGGGCGCACCGATAAATCCGGCCACGTAGGTGTTGGCCGGCCGGTTGAACACCTCCATGGGCGTTGCGAGTTGCACGGCGCGGCCCTGGTGCAGCACCAACAGCCGGTCCCCCAACGTCATCGCCTCCACCTGGTCATGCGTCACGAACAGGCTCGTCACGCCCATGCGGCGTTGCAGCCGGCGGATTTCGGCGCGCATCGTCACCCGCAAAGTGGCGTCCAGGTTCGAGAGCGGCTCGTCGAACAGGAACAATTTCGGCTCACGCACAATGGCGCGGCCCATCGCTACACGCTGGCGCTGGCCGCCCGAGAGCTGGCGTGGCTTGCGGTCCAACAGGGCTGACAGTTCCAAAAGCCCGGCCGCCTCCTCCACCCGGCGGCGGATTTCGTCCTTTGGCAATTCGCGGATGCGCAGACCGTAAGCCATGTTGTCGAACACGCTCATATGCGGATAGAGCGCATAGTTCTGAAAGACCATCGCGATATCCCGCTCGGCCGGGTCGCGCGCGGCCACGTCCACGCCGTCCAGCACGATGCGGCCTGAGGTCGGCTCCTCCAGACCCGCCACCAGCCGCAGCATTGTGGATTTGCCACAGCCGGACGCACCCACGATCACCAGCATCTCGCCGCTGGCCAACGCCAAATCGACACCATGCAGCACAGCCGTCTTGCCGAAGCTCTTGCGCAGATCGTCAAGAACCAGAGTTGCCATTATTTCTCACCATCGGTCAGGCCGCGCACGAACCAGCGCTGCATCAGAATCACCACCGCCACCGGCGGCAGCAGCGCCAGCACCGCTGTGGCCATCACACGATTCCATTCCGTCTGTGTCTCGGTCCCGATCATCTTCACGATGCCGATCACGATCGTGTCCAGCTGCGGCGTGGTGGCCACCAGCAGCGGCCAGAGATACTGGTTCCAGCCATACACAAACAGAATGACGAACAGCGCCGCAAGATTGGACGACGATACCGGGATCAGGATGTCCTTCAGGAACCGCCACGGCCCCGCGCCATCCATCCGCGCCGCCTCCACCAGCTCATCCGGAATCACCAGGAAGGTCTGGCGAAACAACAAGGTGGCGGTGGCGCTGGCGATCAGCGGGATGGTCAGGCCGGGAAAGGTGTTGATCAGGCCGAGATCGGACATCACCGAATAGGTCGGAACGATCCGCACCTCCACCGGCAGCATCAGCGTGATGAAGATCGTCCAGAACGCCGTCATGCGGAACGGAAAGCGAAAGAATGTCACCGCATAGGCCGACAGGATCGAGATCACGATTTTACCCAACGCGATCGACACCGCCATCGCGAACGAGACCAGCAGCATCCGCCAAACCGGCCCGGTACCTGGCGAGCCTTCCCGCAAGATCGAAGCATAAACGCCGAACCCCGCAAGATTGGGAACGAGCGAGATATCGCCCCGCGAAATCGCCGCCGGGTCCTGCGTCGAGCCGGCCAGCACCAGCCAAAGCGGCAGCACGAACAGCAACACGCCAAGGCCCAGAACAACATGCGCCGGCCAGTCGATCCGACGGCTCACGCGTCTGACTTCCGGCCAAGAAAGCGGAACTGCAAGGCGGTCAGCACGATTACGCCCGCCATCAGCACTACCGATTGCGCGGACGAGCCGCCGACATCGAGGTTAATCAGCCCGTCCCGGAACACCTTCACCACCAGCGTTTCCGTCGACTTGCCCGGCCCACCCTGCGTCAGCGCTTGGATGGTGCCGAACGTGTCGAACGCGGCATAGACCAGGTTCACCACGATCAGGAAGAACACCGTCGGCATCAGCAACGGCAGCACCACGGTGCGGAACCGGAACAGCCCCTTGGCGCCATCCATGCGGGCAGCCTCGATCACCGCCTTGGGAATGGATTGAAGCCCGGCCAGGAAGAAAATGAAATTGTAGCTGACCTGCTTCCATGCGGCGGCGCCGATCACCACGGCCATCGCCTGGGTGCTGTTCAGCTTGTAGTCCCATGCCACGCCATGGCGATTGAGCCACCGTCCCACCAGCCCGATCTGCGGATGCAGCAGCAATATCCACAGCACCGCCGCCACCGCGGGGGCCACCGCGTAAGGCCAGATCAGCATCACGCGATACCAGCCACGCCCGCGGATCTCCCGATCGGCACACACCGCAAGCAACAGGGCCACGCCCATCGACAACAGGCACACCGCCGCACAGAACACGACGGTACGACCGATCGAGTCGATATAAAGCGGGTCGGTGAACAGATCCTGAAAATTCTCCGCGCCCACGAAGGTGGTGCGGATGCCGAACGGATCGGCACGCGTCATGCTGGACCGGATCGCCTGTCCGGCGGGCCACAGGAAAAACACCGCCGTCAGCAAAAGCTGCGGCAGCACCAGCAGGATCGGGAAAGCCCGCCCTGGAAAGATCGTGCGACGTTCCATGCGAGAGGCGCGGCCTGGTTACAGGCCGCGCCGTCCTTCAGGTGCGGACCGACTTCTCGAATTCACGCAGCACGCGATTGCCGCGTTGCACGGCGGAGTCGAGCGCGGCCTGCGCATTCTGCTGGCCCTGCAGCGCCTTCTCGACCTCCTCATAGACGATGTTGCGAATCTCCGGCAGGCGGCCGAGACGCAGCCCACGGGAATTTTCGGTCACCGTGCCACGTGTCAGCGACTGGATGGCAATATCGGCGCCCGGCGTCTTCTCATAGTAGCCCTGCTTCTTGGACGCCTCGAAGCCACCCAAGGTTACGGGCACGTAGCCGGTGTGCTGGTGATACAGTGCGTCGTTCTCCGGCTGGCCGATGAACTGCAGGAACTGCGCAACCCCCTTGTATTCGGCTGGCGTACGGCTCGGCGTGGTCATCGTCCACAGGCTGGCGCCGCCGATGATCGTGTTGTTCGGCTGCTTGGCGACAGCCGGATCATACGGAAGCATCGCCGCCGCCCACTTGAACTTTGCGTTGCGCACAATGTCCGCACGCCCGGCGGACGAGCCGAAGCCGATGCCGGTCTGCCCGCTGTAGAACACCGGATCGGGCGTGTTGTCGCGCCCGGTATATTTGAAGGCCGCGTCCTTCGACAGGTCGAGCAGCATCTGCAACTGCTTGGCGTGCGCGGCTGAATTGAACTTCAGCTCGGTGTCCAGCCCGTCGAAGCCATCGGCCTTGCTGGCGAACGGCAGGTTGTGGATGGCGCTGTATTCCTCCAACTGGATCCAGGCGAACCACGACGTGGTGGTCGCCATCACCTCCGGCCCGCCGCCCTTGGCATTGGTCGGCACCGCCCATTTCTCCTTCAGCGCGCGCGCGGCGGTGGCGAATTCGGCCCAGGTGACGGGCGGCTTCTCCGGGTCCAGTCCGGCCATCTCGAAAGCGTCCTTGTTGTACCACATCACAGCGGTGGACGAGTTGAACGGCATCGACGCCATGCGCCCGTCGGTCAGGCTGTAATAGCCGCGCACCGCCGGCAGATAGGTGGCCGGATCGATCTTGATTCCGGTTTCCTGGGACAACTGCCAGACTTGTTTCACTGCGGGGCCGGCCGCGAGCATGGACCCGGTGCCGACCTCATAGATCTGCGCGATATGCGGCGCCTGGCCGGCGCGCCAGGCGGCGATCGCTGCGGTCAAGGTCTCGGGATAGCTGCCCTTGAAGATCGCCTCCACCTCGACACCGGCCTGGCTGGCATTGAAATCCCGCGCGATGCGGTTGATCTCGTCGCCATTGGCGCCTGTCATGGCATGCCAGAACACGATCTTTGTCCTGGCGGCCGGAGCCTGCGCCCAGACCGAGGCGGAAGATGCGGCGAGGGCGGCTGCCCCACCCAGGAGCGCGCGACGATGCATAGACAGTTCCTCTCGATTCTTATGGCCCGGGTGTTTCGCTCCCCCGGCTCGGAAATCCATTCCTAATCGTTTCGTCGGGATCGGTCGATCAAATTTGATCTGGACGGACGCGTTTGCCGGGTGGCCAATGGGATGGTTCCAAATTCGGTCGGAGTCTGGGTCAGGCATTGAGCAGCTCGCTTACCTTCATCGATCTCGCCGGCGCCATCGCCCTGCTCCTTTGGGGCGTCCACATGGTTCAAAGCGGCATCCAGCGCGCCTTTGGATCGGAGCTACGCCGTGCGCTGGGAGCAGCTTTGGGCGAACGGTTTCGCGCCTTCCTGGCCGGGCTTGGCGCCACCGCCGCGCTCCAGAGCAGCACGGCCACCGGCCTGATCGTGGCATCCTTCGCCGCCGAGGGCCTGGTAGAACTGGTGCCGGCCCTCTCAGCGATGCTTGGCGCCAATGTCGGCACCACGCTCATCGTGCAGCTGTTCTCATTCAACGTGGCGCGGATCGCCCCACTGTTCGTGCTGGCGGGCGTGATGATGTTTCGCCGCGGCCAGCAAACGCGCACACGCGATCTGGGCCGCGTCGGCATCGGCCTGGGCCTTATGCTGCTCGCGCTCCGCCAGTTGCTCGACGTGATCACCCCTCTCGAAGACGTGCCCAGCCTGCGCCTGCTGCTGGGCCAGGTGGCGACAGACCCGCTGGTGGCCGTGCTGATCGCCGCCGCACTCACCTGGGCGGCGCATTCCAGCGTGGCGGTGGTGCTGCTGGTGATGTCGTTCGCCGCCAAGGGCGTGGTGCCCCCACATGCCGCCTTTGCCCTGGTGCTGGGTGCCAACCTCGGCTCGGCCATCAACCCCGTGCTGGAAGGCGCCGGCGGCAGCGATTGGTCGACGCGGCGCGTGGCCGTGGGCAACCTGGTCAACCGCCTCGTGGGCGTCGTTGTCGGACTTGCGGTGCTGGACGAGTTGGGGCCGTGGCTGACGACCATCGATCCCGACAGCTCCCGCGTGGTGGCGGATTTCCACACCGGCTTCAACGTGGTGCTGGCGCTGGTCTTCCTGCCGATCCTGCGTCCGTTCGCCAACGCCCTGGTCCGCTTCCTGCCGACCCGGGTGGATGCCTCCGATCCGTCCGAACCGCTTTATCTCGACAGCAGCGCGCGGGAGAGCCCCACCATCGCGCTGGCCGGCGCGGCGCGGGAGGCGCTGCGGATGGTGGATGTACTGGACACCATGCTGCAAGGTGTTGCCGCCGGCTTGCGCGACGGCGACCGCCGCGTACTGGCCGAAACGCGGCGCCAGGATGACATGCTCGACCGGCTCAACACCGCCATCAAGGACTACACCACCGGCCTGGACAGCGACGATCTCAGCGAAGCCGACGGCCGCCGCATCACGGAGGTGCTGACGTTTACCACCAATCTCGAACATGCCGGCGACGTCATCGAACGCAACGTCATCAACGGCGTCGCGAAGCGGTTGAAACGCGGTGTGTCGTTCCCGCCGGACGCCC
>JBBROR010000077.1:0-12240 GCA_038229175.1 Acetobacterales bacterium
GCGTTGCGGAATGGAGAGATATCGGCGGCTTTTCAGCCAAAAATCGCCTTGCGCACCGGCGTCTTGATGGGGGTGGAGGCGCTGGCGCGATGGGATAGTTTGAGCCTCGGCCCCGTCTCGCCCGATACCTTCATCCCAATGGCAGAGCAGGAGGGACTGATCGCTGAAGTGACGGCGCTGATCCTGGATCAGGCGCTGCGGGCTTGCGTGGAGTTGCGGCGCCATGCCCCCTGGGTGACGATGGCGGTTAATTTCGCACCGTCCTTGCTCTCGGATGCCTGCCTGCCCGCGCGATTGGACCTGGCGCTGCGCCACGCTGGGCTGCCTCCCACCGCACTGGTGGCAGAAATCACGGAAAGCCAGGCCATCGCAGACACCGCAGGCGCCGCTTCCACGCTCGGCGCCCTGCGGGCACGCGGAATCGGCTGCGCAATCGACGATTTCGGAACTGGGCATTCCTCGCTGCTGAGTTTGCTTCGTCTGCCGTTCAGCGAATTGAAGATCGATCGCGCCTTCGTCACGCACTGCGCGACGGACCGGGATGCGGAGATGATCGTACGGGCCACACTGGGTCTGGCGCGGGAGATGGATCTGCACGTGGTGGCTGAAGGGATTGAAACGCCAGCGGCGGAAACCATGCTCGTCGCACTCGGCTGCGCCACCGGCCAGGGGTTTCGCTACGGTCGCGCGGTTCTTCCGGCGGCGATCATCGCACGGCTTCAATCAGGGACCACGTCAGGCTTCAACGCCTGACGCGCAGCAATCCAGGCGCCGAGTTCAACACCGAGGCAAGTGCAAAGCCGATGAACAACAGGCCGGAGCATCGAACGATCCACAACTCATGCCGACGGTAAAGGCGGCGCACCACCGAGGCACCGATCAGCGTCACCAAAATCGCATCAGCCAGCAGGAATCCGCAGCTTGCCGCGCCCAGCAGCGGCGGCAAGGCGGCCCAGTCCAACTGTTCGGCCTGGCCAGCCAGCAGCGCCGTAAAGGTGGCTACAGCAACGGGATAGCCCTTCGGGTTCGTGAGGCCGAACACCAGCCCGCGGAGTAACGGTCGCTCTACCATCTGCAGCGGGCCACCTTCCGCCGAGGGGCGCACCCGCAAGGCGCGCACGCCTAGCCAGCCGAGATAGACCCCGCAGACAACGCCCAGCAGATCGAACACAGCCGCGCCGATCTGGCGTGCACCAATAATTGCGGCGAGCGCCAGACCAGACCACACAACGTCACCAGCAAGATGGCCGAATATGAACCCTGCACCAGCCCGTCGGCCCTGGGCCGCGCCGATGCCCAGCAATGCAAGAAAGCCAGGCCCAGGTGTCAGGGTGTAGGCAGCCCCGGCCCCAGCCGCGGCGAGCAGCGCCGCGGAAGCAGGCACGCTAATGATCCGATCCAAACGGGCACTGCAGCCCGTTTGGCGAATCCGCCCATAATTTCAGGCCATTGCTCTGATACATGCTGCACCATCTGCCTGAGTCAAAACACTGGAGCATAGTCGGACCAAACTGACCCGCTTGCGGCTTGTGCGGGCAGACGTAAGCTGCTCTAGCACTTATGTTTTCTAGAGCACGACATTCGAGCGATTGACTCCCAACGATCGAATGACGTGCTCTAGTCCGCTGCGGGCTCGAACTGCATGGCGGCACCATTCATGCAGTAGCGCTCGCCGGTCGGTTGCGGGCCATCAGGGAACAGGTGGCCCAGATGGCCCTGGCACCGGGCGCAATGCACTTCCGTCCGCGTCATGAAGAAGCTGCGATCGGTCGTGGTCTCGATCGCGCTGTTCAACGGCGCCCAGAAGCTGGGCCAGCCGGTGCCACTTTCGAATTTCGTCTCAGCGCTGAACAAAGCCTGGCCGCAGCCAGCGCAGACGAACACGCCGTCTCGCTTCTCATGATTCAAAGGCGAGGCACCCGCCCGTTCCGTGCCGTGCTTGCGCAACACGCGAAATGCCTCCGGGGAGAGGCGCTTGCGCCATTCGTCATCGGTCATTGTGTTCTGATCTGTGCTCATGACCTGGATATGGTTGTCTCTGGCCGTGGTTCAATTGCCGGCAAGACCGTGTGCTTCAGGGAAGAAGTAGTCCTTCCAGCTCTCGGGCCGGGTTTTCAACACCTTGATGTCGGCCATGTGCATCGCCGTTGCCATCGTGCCGACAGGTGTCGTGTTGTAGAACATGTCCGGCTGTTTGATCATCGCCACCAGATCGTCGAGTGGCGTCTTATCGCCGGTGACGGCGACAAACATCTCGCATGCCTCGCGCGGATTTTCGGCAATGAACTTTTCAGCTTCTCGCGCCGCTGTAAGGAACACCTTCACGGCGCCCGGATTTGAATCGTGGAATTTCTGCGTGCCGAAATAGACGGCGTTGCTGACCGGCCCACCCATAATGTCAGTGGACGTTGCGACCACATGCACGCCCGGCAATTTCGCTTCCGCCTGCTGGAACGGCGAGCCGGAGAAGTGCCCCGTCAGGCCGCCGCCACCGCTGCTTAGCGAAGCCTGCGCATCCGGGTGGCCCAGGGTTGTCGTCATCGAATCGAACTTTGCGAATTCGGCATCGCCATAAAGCTTACGCGCTGCAATCTGCAGCAGAATCGCCTGGGTGGAGATCTTGACGGTGGGCACGGCAATCTTGTCCGCCGCTGTAAGGTCCTTCAGCGACTTCACATTGGGATTGTTGCTCAGCAACCACATCGGTGTGGCGGACGAGCTTCCAAAGCCCTTCACGCCGCCTTTCGTGCGGTCCCACAACAGAAGCATGTTTGACACGCCGGTGGTCACCACATCGACATTACCGGACAACAGCGCGTCGGTGGCAGCACCACCTCCACCGAAAACACTGTAGGTAGCCTTCAGGCCGGGCATGCCCTGAGCGGTCGCGGCCTTTTCGATCAGCTTCGCCTGCTCCATAACCGTGACAGCGAGATAGATGATGCCTGGCTGGCGCGTGATGCGGATTTCCGACACCTCGGCGCGTGCACTGCCGGCTGCCAGCAGCACGGCCAATGAAAGGGCAAAGAGCGATCGCATCGGTCGTTTCCTTTTCACTCGAGCGTATCTGCAGGCTCGCCGCACCACAAGCGCGCGATGGACAATCGGAAGCGCAACGCTGAAACTGCCAAAAAATGATGGGAAGAGTGATGTCCGAGCCGCTCCTTGATGTCCGGCAGGTGACGCTGCAATACAAAACGACGGAACGGGTCGTGACTGCCACGCATCGGGTGAGCTTTTCCGTCCACGCCGGCGACCGCTTTGTGCTGCTCGGCCCCTCCGGCTGCGGCAAGTCCTCGCTCCTCAAGGCGGTGGGCGGCTACCTGCCCCCTACCGAAGGCGAAATCACGCTGCGCGGGAAACGTGTGAGCGGGCCAGGGCCAGACCGAATGATGGTGTTCCAGGAATTCGACCAGTTGTTGCCCTGGAAAACCGTGGCCGAGAACGTGGTGTTCCCGCTTGTCTCGGCCGGCCGCATGTCCAGGCGCGAAGCGACCGGCCGCGCGTGCCACTACATCGACAAGGTCGGCCTGACCCGCTTCGCCGACAGCTATCCGCACACCTTGTCCGGCGGCATGAAGCAGCGGGTGGCGATCGCCCGCGGGATGGCAATGGAGCCCGAAATTCTGCTGATGGACGAGCCGTTTGCCGCCCTCGATGCCCTGACCCGCCGCACCATGCAGGATGAGTTGCTGCGGCTGTGGGATGACACGCGCTTTACGGTGCTGTTCGTGACGCACTCGATCAACGAGGCGATCCGCATCGGCACCCGCATTCTGCTGCTGAGTCCGCATCCCGGCCAGGTGCGGGCCGAGTTGAATTCCGCCGACGAGCCATCGCACCAGCTGGCGCTTGAAACCCAGATCCATGACCTCTTGTTCGCGTAAGGACGCAGTCATGAACGCCCCCGTATCCCCCGCCACCGTGCGCGCCGATGTCTTCCACGAAGTGCAGCATTTCGCCGATGCTGCCGCGGTGGAGCGGCCGATTTCGTTCCTGGAGCGGCAGTGGAACAAAGGCTGGCTGCGCAAGCTGTTCATCATCACGGCCATTGCAGGTGTGTGGCAGCTCTACGGCGCACTGTCAGACAACACGCTGCTGTTCCCCTCCTTCCTCGACACGATGGACGCGTTCATCGAGAATATCATGAACGGCAAGCTGCCGGCGCGCGCCTGGTCGTCGGTACAGGTGCTGATCACCGGCTACGTGGCAGGCGTGGCGCTGGCCACCATCCTGTCCGTGCTGGCCATCACCACCCGTCTGGGCAACGACTTTCTTGAAACACTGACCTCAATGTTCAACCCCCTGCCCGCCATCGCGCTGCTGCCGTTGGCGCTGCTGTGGTTCGGCCTGGGCAATGGCAGCCTCGTGTTCGTGCTGATCCACTCGGTCCTGTGGGTGGTGGCGTTGAACATGCATGCGGGCTTCATGGGCGTAAGCCCGACCCTGCGCATGGTGGGGCGCAACTATGGGCTGGGCAGCCTGTCCTATGTCGTCAAAATCTTGGTGCCGGCGGCGTTTCCGTCCATCCTGACCGGGCTGAAGGTCGGTTGGGCCTTCGCCTGGCGCACGCTGATCGCGGCCGAGCTGGTGTTCGGCGTCAGCTCCGGCAAGGGCGGATTGGGCTGGTTCATCTTCGAGAACAAGAACCAGCTGGAGATTCCGGCCGTGTTCGCCGGGTTACTGTGCGTGATCCTGATCGGGCTGGCGATGGACAATCTGGTGTTCCGCGCCATCGAACGCCGCACCATTCGTCGTTGGGGCATGCAGCATTAGTAGAACGCGCCTACAAGGCGAACTTCGCGCCTATATTGCCAACGCAGTCATGGCGAGGCTGGCGAATTCCAGCCTGATCGTTCTGCTGGGCTATCATCTCTACCAGCTGACCGGCGACCCGTTGGCCCTCGGCTGGCTTGGCCTTGCGCAAGCGGCTCCCGCGATCACGCTGGTGCTGTATGGAGGCGTGATCGCCGACCGCCATAGCCGGCGCATGATCGTTATTTTGGGGCGCGGCGCCTATGCCGCACTGGCGGCCTGCCTGGCGCTTGGCACCATGGCGCCGTCTTATGCGATGGTATGGATCCTTTACGGTGCCGGGTTTCTGCTGGGTTGCGCCGCTGCGTTCACGTCACCGGCGGTCTCTGGCCTTGAAGGCGAGATTGTGCCGGCCCGAGGCGCGTTGCGGGCGGTATCCATCCTCGGCTCTGCGTCCCAGGCGGCGGGCCTTGCTGGACCCGTGCTGGGAAGCGTGCTGTTCGATTTCGCCGGGCCTGGACTGTTCTACGCTGTGGTCGCAGCTTTGTTCATCGTGTCCCAGGCCATTGTCTTGCTCGGTGTTCGTAATCGCCCGGCGATACCGCGCAGCTCGGGGGACGGCACATTGAGGCGGATTGCCGAGGGCATCCGTTATGTCGTGTCTGACCAGATCCTGATCGGCTCCATGGCTTTGGACCTGTTTGCGGTGTTTTTCGGCGGTGCCACCGCTCTGCTCCCGATCTTTGCCACCGATATCCTTCATGTGGGCCCCACCGGCTTCGGGCTGTTGCGGGCAGCGATCTCGGTCGGCTCGTTGGCCGCCATGCTGGTTGCGGTTCGCCATCCACCACGCGGCCGGGCCGGCCTTGCGTTGTTTCTGTCCATTGCGGGCTTTGGCGTGGGCATCATCGTGTTCGCAGTTTCACGAAATTTCGTGCTGTCACTGATCGCCTTGGCCATCGTGGGCGCCTGTGATGGGGTGAGCATGGTGATCCGCCAGGCGATTTTGCGGTTGATCGCGCTTGGCCCGATGCGTGGCCGGATCTCGGCGGTTCGCAGCGTGTTTATCAACTCGTCCAACGAGCTGGGCGATTTTGAGAGTGGAATGCTGGCAGGTGCCGTGGGTGCGGTCGCGGCGGTCTGGATGGGCGGCGTGACCACTCTTCTTGTGGTCGCAGTCACCGCATGGCGCGCGCCGCGTCTGCTACGCCTTGACCTGGCGGCGTTGGAACAAAGCAATTAAGCTTGAATGCGCCCGGGTCAGTCTTTCTCAATCGTGCATTGCAGGGGGTGCTGGTTCTGCCGCGCCAGATCCATCACCTGGGTCACCTTGGTTTCGGCGACCTCGTAGGTGAATACGCCACACACGCCGACACCTCGGCGATGGACGTGAAGCATGATGCGGGTCGATTCCTCGCGTGTTTTTTGAAAGAAACGCTCCAGCACGTGCACCACGAACTCCATCGGGGTGTAGTCGTCGTTCAACATCAACACCTTGTACATCGCCGGCTTGCGCGTGCGGGTGCGGGTTTTTGTGACAACACCCACGTTGGGCGAGCCCCCATCGGGAGGGTTATCGCTGGCCCCGCCATCCTCTCGGCGGACGCTGAAGGTTGCTTTGACGGACGAGCCAGCAGGCACGAACGGATCAACGAGACGAGTCAATTTCTGGTCGTGCATGAAAGGCAACCGATTTTCCTGACCGCGGGATATCCTGGTGCGCACAGATGGGGCCAGTGCGGCCGCTTGTCCATGTTGGCCACCGTCTTTGGCCGCAAGTTTATTCGAAAGAAGCCAACACGGAAAAACATTGTGTGCTTGGCCGGGCATGCCTCCTGGCACTTCGCAAAATGCGAAACGGCCCGGGATAAATACCCTGGGCCGCCACACTTCGTCCATCACCCGTTTGGGCAGGTAGCCAGCGCCGCTTGGACGGATTGTCCAAACAGAACGGGTTTAGGCGGTGCGGCCGAACTTTTCGGCGGCAAGGGTAACACGGGCTGTCAGCGGCGCTATCGCCTGCTCGGCCAGCTTCATCGATGCATCCGTGAGCTTGCCGCTCTCGGCCATCATCTTCTCCATGGCGGTCTTGGCAATGCTGGACTGAATTTCCATCGCTTCCTTCAGCGACTTGACCGAAGACAGCGCCTTTACGGTCGCCATCGTCTCGTCCATTGAAGCCTGGGCGGTGGCGGCGAAGTGCTTGCTGAGATCCTGCAGGCCCGTCGCCCAGATCTGGCTGGACTTCATCATAGCCTCAACATTGCCCTGACCGAACGAGACGAATTCTTCCGTCGACTTCATTGCGTTTTCCATGGTGGATTTATCCTCTGTTTTAAGAATTGTAACTTCGGCCGGCGCGACCGGCACGCCCACCGAAAAGTCCGCGGTGGTCTCGGCAGGCATCTGGGCCATGGCGTGCACCGCAGGCGCGGGTATCGGCGCCGGCAGTCTGGGGATGGCGTTCGGAACAGACGACGTGGCCGAACGCATCGCAGTTGTCTCAACACTACGCGCCGGGCCGGTCGTCTCGGCGCCGATCTTTGCGCCACCCGCCGTCACCGCGGCCAACTTTGAAGGTGCGACATGAAGGGGAGTGGCTTTGGCGTGAACGGCAGGGGCCGGAGTGTTGTTTTTTGGAACAAGGGTGCTGGCGGGTGTGGCCACGGCTTTCTTGATCGCCATTTGTCCTCCTCGCGCAACCTGATGATCTCGCGCGCTTCGATTATGCCTCTGCCCGGCACGGCAAATATTTTGAACTTAACTCATGCTGCACTGCAACATCTGGAGTGATAAGCTCTGGCCTGGAAAACTTCAAGTATTTTTGTGCAGTGCACAAATTTGCACTTTCGATGCGCAAACAGCCGATAAGTCTTTTGAATCGCGGAGTTTCCGGCTTGGTTAGCACTGGACATGCGTTGGCCGGACCCGGTAAAATATTTCTGCGTCAAAGGAAAAAGCGTTGATGTTGACCACACTGACCGTCAGCGCCATTGCCCGTCAGGCCCTTATGGTGCTTTTCGCGGCAGGCATTATCACGTTGGGGCTTACCGGAACGGCGAAGGCTCAGATCGGATCGGACAGGTACAGCTCCATCGTCGTGGACGCGCGCACGGGTCGGCAGCTTTCGGCCATCAATGCCGATGAGCCGCGGCACCCGGCAAGCCTGACCAAGATGATGACCCTTTATATGGTGTTCGAGGCGATGCGCGATCGCCGGGTTTCCTTGGACACAGTGGTGCCGGTGAGCCTGCACGCCAGTTCCATGAGCCCCTCGAAACTTGGCCTTATGCCGGGGACCCGCTTCACTGTGGAGCAGGCCATCCTGGGTCTCGTGACCAAATCCGCCAACGATGCTGCTGCCGCACTTGGTGAGTTGCTTGGCGGGGACGAAAGCAATTTCGGGCAGATCATGACCTTGCGCGCCCGTAGCCTGGGGATGACCCGCACGGTATTCCGCAACGCATCTGGCCTGCCCGACCCGGAGCAAATCTCCACTGCGCGCGACATGGCCACGCTCGGCCGTCGCCTGATTGCGGATTTTCCGTCTGAATATCGCTATTTCTCCACGCCTAGCTTTCGGTTTCACAACAAGGTGATCCAGAACCATGACCACCTGCTCCAGACCTACCCTGGTGCTGATGGCATCAAGACCGGATTCATCACCGCATCCGGCTTCAATCTGGTCACGTCTGCGATACGCTCGGATGTCCGCCTTGTTGGCGTGGTGATGGGCGCCGGGCGCGCGATTGAGCGTGATCTTCACATGGCCGTCCTGCTCAACCAGGGCTTCGAGCAGTTGGACGTGCCGGTGCCCACCATGACGGCGCAGGCCGAGGTTCCTCGCCGCGCATTTGTGCCACCGGCAATCGCCACAGCACTGCCGGCGCCGGCATTGGCGCCTCGCAATGTGCCGACGCGCTGGGCAATCCAGCTTGGTGTTTTCGCGACAGAGCCTGCGGCGCGGCAATCGGCGAGCAATGCACGTCGGATCATCGACACCGGCCAGGTTCGCGTGGCTCCCGCGGGCGCGCAGGCGAAAAGCGGTTGGCGCGCACAGATTATCGGGTTGACGGCGGCCGAGGCCTCCGGCGCCTGCAACACCCTGATCAAACGCAAGTTGGTGTGCCAGTTGCTACGTTCCGATACCGGGCAGGTTGCGCGGAACTGATCGCGATCAAGAAGAACATTCTTCAACGATCGTTGCCATCGGTCACCCCCAGCAGCCGGGCTGCCAGAGCATCATCCGAACGGATAAAAATGCTCGATAAAAAAGAGAGAAGGAGATGTTCTCCGCTCCCCATCGATCAGGCAAGGCTCTGGGTATGTTTGCCTGTTCTTCGCCCGCTTGCAGGCGAAAGATTCCCAATTGATTGACCCGCGCACGCTTAGGCCGATACGCAGCATCGCATGAACGATCTTCTTCTGCCGCTTGACCAGATCACCGCAATTTCGTCCATGGCGGCAGCGGTGCTGGCGATGCTGGCCGTTGTTCTCGTGCTGCTGCAGAGCGGTCGGGGTAGCGCTCTGGATCGTCGTATCCGAGAGGAGAACGAAATACTTCGGCGCGCCTTCACCGAACTGGACCAAGGCCTGCGCCGTGAATTGGCGAACGGCACCCGCGAGGGCCTTGCGGCCGCATTCGACAAGGTCCAGGCCGGATTGGTCGCGCAGTCCAACAATTTGGAACGATTCGGCCGCACCCAGCAGGCAGCGATCGGTTCAGCTTTGACCCATTTCGGCGAACAACAAGGCAATCGGCTGGATCAGGTGGACCGCACCGTGCGCGAGGCGAACGCCGCCATGCACGCTGCTCAGGTGGCGTTCAAGCAGCAGATTGGCGAGACGCTCGATAGGCTGATCGCATCGTCAGCAGGGTCACTCGAAGCCTTTTCAATGCGGCTGGCAGCGTTGGACACCACGCTGAAGGCCGAGCAGGAACAGCTGCGCACCCTGGTGGCCGCCCAGTTGGAAGCGATGCGCGCGGGCAACGAGGCCAAACTGGAAGAGATGCGCAAGGCGGTGGACGAGAAGCTGCAGTCGGCGCTGGAGAAGCAGTTGAAGGACAGCTTCACCAACCTGCAGGAGCAGTTGGCGTCCGTGCAGCAGGCGATCGGCCAGGTGCAAAGCGTGGCCGGCGAGGTTGGCGACCTGAAGCGCCTGTTCTCCAACGTAAAGTCGCGCGGCGGCTGGGGTGAGGCGCAGCTGGAAGCGATACTGACGGATATCCTGCCGGTGGGGGCGTTCGAGAAGAATTTCCGCGCGAAGGAGGGCAGCAGCGAGATGGTGGAATTCGCGCTGCGCGTGCCTGGCCGCGGTGGCGAGCATGCCTGGCTGCCGATCGACAGCAAATTCCCCACCGAGGATTACGGCCGCCTGGTCGCTGCCCACGAGGCCGGTCTGCGCGACGAGGAAACGGCGGCCCGGTCCGCGCTGGCCAACAACATCAGGCTCGAAGCGAAGAAGATCGACAGCAAATACATCTGCGTCCCGCGCACCCTCGAATTCGGGATTCTCTATGTTCCCAGCGACAGCCTGTTCGCCGAGGTGGCCCGCGTTCCCGGCCTGATCGAGGCGATCCGCCGCGACAGCCACGTGATGGTGATGGGCCCCAGCCTGCTGCCGGCGTTCCTGCACACGCTGCGCGTCAGCTACGTGACACTGGCTTTGGAACAAAAGGCCAGCGAGATTGGCGAGACCTTGGCGGCCGTGAAGATGGAGTGGGCGAAGTTCGGCGACGCTTTGGCTGCGATCAAGAAGCAGGCAGACATTTTGTCGAACGGCATTAACTCCACCCTCATCCGCCAGCGCGCCATCGGGCGGCGGCTGAAGAACGTGGATGCAATCGACGACGTGCGGTCAGATCTGCTGCTGGGGCTGGACGGCCCGTTGGTGGTGGACGAGGCAATGGAGGACGAGGCGCCGGTTTAGCCACTTGGCACCAGGAAGTCCGGCACCGACAGGTAACGCTCTCCCGTATCGTAGTTGAAGCCGAGCACTACAGCCCCCGCCTCCAGCTCCGGCAGCTTCTGCGAAATGGCCGCCAGTGTGGCGCCAGACGAAATTCCGACCAGCAGGCCTTCCTTGCGCGCCGACTGCCGCGCCCATTCGCGGGCGGCCTCGGCTTCGACCTGGATCACGCCGTCGAGCAGCGACATGTCCAGGTTTTTGGGAATGAAGCCTGCGCCGATGCCTTGGATGGGGTGCGGCGATGGGGCGCCGCCGGAGATCACCGGCGAGGCAGTGGGCTCCACGGCGAAAACCTTCAACTTTGGGAAAAGCGGCTTCAGCACGCGGGCCACGCCAGTGAGGTGGCCGCCGGTGCCGACGCCGGTGATGATCGCGTCGATGCCATCAGGGAAATCGGCCAGGATTTCCCGCGCCGTGGTGTGCATATGCACGTCGGAGTTGGCGGGGTTGTTGAACTGCTGGGGCATCCAGGCGCCCGGGGTCTGTGCCACCAGCTCCTCGGCGCGGGCGATGGCCGACTTCATGCCGCCGGCACGCGGAGTGAGGTCGAACTGCGCACCATAGGCCTGCATGAGGTAGCGCCGCTCGACCGACATCGAATCGGGCATCACCAGAATGATCCGGTATCCCTTGACGGCCGCGACCATCGCCAGGCCAACGCCGGTGTTGCCGGAGGTTGGCTCGATGATGATGCCGCCGGGCTTGAGGGTGCCATCAGCCTCTGCGGCCTCGACCATTGCAAGTGCGATACGGTCCTTTACGGAGCCGCCGGGATTGGCGCGCTCGGACTTGATCCACACCTCCGCGTTGGGAAACAGGCGTTGCATGCGGATATGCGGCGTGGCGCCGATGGTGTGCAGAACGTTGGCGGCTTTCATCGGCGGTCTCCCATTTCGCGTTATTTACGACCTGGAACGCCACATACGCCAGCCCTTGGACCGCAATTCGCACGCCGGGCACGTGTTGCATCCAAAACCCCAGACGTGGCGGGTGGTGTGGTCGCCGAGGTAGCAGGTGTGGGTGTGGTCCACGATCAGCGAGACCAGGGCATCGCCGCCGAGATCGTTGGCCAGCGCCCAGGTTTGCGCCTTGTCGATCCACATCAGCGGCATGTCGAGCACGAAGCGACGTTCCATGCCCAGGTTGAGGGCCAGCTGCATAGCCTTGATGGTGTCGTCACGGCAGTCCGGGTAGCCGGAATAGTCGGTCTCGCACATGCCGCCCACGATGCGTTTCAGGCCACGGCGATAGGCGATGGCAGCGGCATAGGTGAGGAACAGGAGGTTACGGCCGGGCACAAAGGTGTTGGGCAGGCCCTCGGCGCCCATCGTGATCGCCACGTCCTCGGTCATTGCAGTGCCGCCGATGGCAGCAAGGGACTGGCCGAGATCGACCATGTGGTCGGGGCCGATTCTGGCCTTCCAGCCGCCGATCTCCATCAGGCCGTCGCGGATCGGCGCGCGGCATTGCAGTTCCACGGCGTGGCGCTGGCCGTAGGCAAACCCCACGGTTTCC
>JBBROR010000078.1:0-11952 GCA_038229175.1 Acetobacterales bacterium
ACCGAGCCAAAACAGCGACCAATGGCAAAGGCGTCGGCGGGATGCAGCGTTTTGCCCACAATCCCGCGAATATCGTATTCGCGCAGAACCGTGGCGTCGAAATGATGAATAAAGCTCATTGTCGTTTAATTTCCAGTCTCGGTGGCGCAAAGGTCAGGTGTAGTGCTTCAGGAATTCCCGCACCGCCGGCGCCATGTCCGGGCGCTTCAGCGCAAAGGCAATCTGCGCCTCCAAAAACCCGATCTTGTCGCCGCAATCAAACCGGCGCCCCTCATAGCGAAGCCCATGAAACGGCACCTGACCGATCATCTTGGCCATCGCGTCAGTCAGTTGCACCTCGTTGCCGGCGCCCCGCTCCATGCGGCTCAGATGCTCGATCACCCCAGACGTCAGCACGTAGCGCCCAATGATCGACAGGTTAGACGGCGCGTCCTCAGGCTTTGGCTTCTCAACCAGCCCCTTCACCTCAACCAGGCGCCCATCATCAGCGCCGATGTCCAAAATACCGTAGCGATTCGTCTGCTCCCGCGGCACCTCCGTCACGGCCACCACGCAGCCACCGGTCTCGTTATAGGCGTCCGCCAGCTGCTGCGTGCACGGCACGTCAGACATCACAAGGTCGTCGGGTAGCAAAATCGCAAACGGATCGTCGCCAATGAAGGCGCGGGCGCACCAGATGGCGTGGCCCAGGCCCAGCGGCTCCTGCTGGCGCACGGTGCTGATCGACCCCGGCGGCATCTGCAATTCGCGCAGCATCGCCAGCTCGGCGTTCTTGCTGCGCGCCCGCAACGTGGCCTCCAGCTCATAGGCAATGTCGAAATGCTCCACAATCGCGGTCTTGCCGCGGCCCGTCACCATGCAGAACTGCTGAATACCGGCGGCGCGCGCCTCATCCACCGCATATTGGATCAACGGCTTGTCGACAACCGGGAGCATTTCCTTTGCCATCGCCTTGGTGGCGGGCAGAAAGCGCGTGCCAAGTCCGGCAACGGGAAAAACGGCCTTGCGGAGCGGCTTGATCACAGTGTTGGTCCTTCAGCATTCAGCTTGCGGGCACGCCTGTCGGCATCGGGTGGTGAAACATTGCCTCATGGCAACCGCAAATGGCCGATTCCGTTCCTGTATGGGAGTTAGCACGCAACACGCCGTTTCCACAGAGACCGAATGTGATGAAAATTAATGAATAAATGATTTAGAATTCATGGACGAAACACCAAAGTTCTCATACCAGCCGCCCTGTGTGCTGCCCTGCGAAGACCAGGTCAACAGCCTCAGCCAAGCAGAATATCGCGCGCCTGGTTGATACGGGCCGCAATCCAGTCAGACCCGCCCCTGTCAGGATGGGCCGCCCGCATCAAGCGGATATAGGCGGCCTGAATGTCCGCGCGGCCAGCCTTGGCGGGCAACCCGAGCACGTCCAACGCTTCCGCCCGCGTCATCGCACCGGAACGAGCATTATTACGTGCCCCTTCCGGACGAGTTGCGCCGCCGCCCAGCTTGCCATCCGGCTTGGCCAGTCCCACCCAGCTCCACAGCAGCGGTCCCAGAAAAACCAGCCCCGCCATCGCCACCGCACCACGCCCGGTCAGGAACAGCAGGGCCGCCATCAAAAGTCCGCCAATCGCCACCGTCCACACGCCGAATTGCTTGATGTCGGTCACACGGGCGCGGGAGAACATGCCAAGGGCCGCCATCACGGCCAGCAGGCTGGCGCCCCCAAGCAACAGAAAAATCACCCGGCCAGACCAGCCACAACAGCAGCCCTCGCGTCGGCCCGCCGCACCTGCGCCTCAAGCGCCGCTACCGCACTCACGTTCACAATGCCGCGGGCTGTCACACTCGGCACCACCACATGGATGGGCTTCGCCATGCCCAGCAGCAGCGGCCCCACCGGCAGTCCGTCAGCCGCTGCCTTGAGAAGGTTGAAGGCGATGTTGGCGGCATCCAGCCCAGGCATGATCAGCAGGTTGGCGGTTCCACCCAGGCGACTGTCCGGCACCGCCTTGTCGCGAATCGCCTCCGAAAGTGCCGCATCCGCATGCATCTCGCCATCAATCTCCAGCCCCGGCTCCCGCGCGCGGATCAGCGCCAAAGCCGTGCGCATCTTGCGGGCAGACGGCGAGTTGGAGGCACCGAAGCTGGAATGCGACAGCAAGGCCGCCTTGGGCACCAAGCCAAAACTGCGCACCTCGGCCGCGGCCAGCACCGTCATTTCAGCGATCTCCTCGGCGGTGGGGTCGGTGTTCATATGCGTGTCGCACACGAACAACGCGCCGGCCTGAAGAATGAGGCAGGACAGCGCATAAATTCTGCGAATGCCCGGCCGCAACGGAATGATCGGCATCACATACAGCATGTGGCGCCACCAATCGCCGCTGCCCCCACAGATCGCGGCATCCACCTCGCCGGCGTGCAGCAGCATCGCCGCCACCACCGTGTTGCGGTTGCGCATCCGCTTGGCCGCGGCATCCGGCGGCACGCCGCGGCGCCCTACCAGGCGCTGGTAATCGGCCACCATCGGCGCGAAGAAGGCGTGATCCCGCTCCGGATCCAGAATCCGCACCGTCTCGTGCAGGTCCATACGCAGCCCCATCTCGGCCACCCGCGCCTCAATCACCGCACGCCGCCCGATCAGCACCGGCTCGGCAATGCCGTCATCCACCAAGGTCTGCACGGCGCGCAGCACGCGCTCGTCCTCGCCCTCGGCATAGGCGATCCGCGCCGGCTCAGCGCGCGCCCGCTCGAACACCGGGCTCATCAACTGGCCAGAGCGGAACACGAACCGCTCCAGTTCAGTCCGATACGCCACAAAATCGGTGATCGGCCGACGCGCCACGCCAGATGCGATCGCCGCGCGCGCCACGGCCGGCGCAATCTGCAGGATCAGCCGTGGGTCGAACGGCTTGGGAATAATGTAGTCATGGCCGAACACCGGCGCCGCGCCGCCATAGGCCGCCGCCACCACCTCGGATGCCTCAACCCGCGCCAGCTCTGCAATGGCCTCCACGGCTGCCAGTTGCATGGCCATGTTGATCGTCGTGGCGCCCACATCCAACGCACCGCGGAAGATGAACGGAAAACACAGAACGTTGTTCACCTGATTGGGATAGTCGCTGCGCCCGGTCGCCACAATCGCGTCCGGCCGCGCGGCCCGCACCGCCTCGGGCAGAATCTCCGGCTCCGGATTGGCCAGCGCCAGAATAATCGGCCTCGGCGCCATCAGCGGCAGCCATTCCGCCTTCAGCACGCGCGGCGCCGACAGCCCCATGAAAATATCGCAGCCCTCCAACACATCGGCCAGCACCCGCGCATCGGTGTGCCGCGCGTAGCGCCCCATGCGATCGTCCAAATTCTCGCGGCCGGAATGCACCACGCCCTTGATGTCTGTCAGGGTCACGTTTTCCGATTTAAGCCCCATCTCCACCAGCAGATCAACGCAGGCCAACGCAGCCGCCCCAGCGCCGGATGTCACCAGCTTCACCTCGGCCAGCGTCTTGCCCTGCAGCACCAGCGCATTGCGTACGGCCGCCGCGACGGTAATGGCCGTGCCATGCTGGTCGTCGTGAAACACCGGGATCTTCATCCGGGCCCGCAACTTCGCCTCAATGGCAAAACATTCCGGCGCCTTGATATCTTCCAGGTTGATGGCGCCGAAAGTGGGCTCCAGCGCGGCGACCACCTCCACGAACTTATCAGGGTCCTGCTCATCCACCTCGATATCGAACACGTCGATCCCGGCGAATTTCTTGAACAGAACGGCCTTGCCCTCCATCACCGGCTTGCCCGCAAGCGCCCCAATATTGCCCAGGCCCAGCACGGCTGTGCCGTTGGAGATCACACCCACCAGGTTGCCACGGGCGGTGTATTCAAAAGCCGCATCGGGGTTGGCCACAATCTCCTCGCAGGCCGCTGCCACACCGGGCGAATAGGCCAAAGCAAGATCGCGCTGGGTGGCCATGCGCTTAGTTGCCTCGATGGCGAGCTTACCGGGACGCGGCAGGCGGTGGTAATCCAGCGCCGCCTTGCGGAAATCGTCGTCCATCGGCATCAACAGCTCTCCCCGGGATCAGCGGTCTCACGATCCACGGTGAAGGCGTATCACGCAACTGCCAGAAATGCGTCGGCAGCACTTGCGCGAAAGAGGATATGCGGTCGAGAAGACTCGAACTTCCACGAGGTTACCCCCACAAGCACCTCAAGCTTGCGCGTCTACCATTCCGCCACGACCGCCCAATCCCGCCATGCCAGATCTTGCGATACAAGCGTGGAGCAGCGGGCGTATAGCCGAACAACCAGCAGGCAGCAATGACCGAAAACGCGGAAAACCCAATTTGGCGCATCTCCTGCGGCCTCACACCGTATGAGGAGGCGTTGGACACCATGCGCACGCGCGTCGGTGCCATCCGCGCCGGCACCGAGCGCGAACTGGTGTGGATGGTCGAGCACCCCCCGCTCTACACCGCCGGCACCTCGGCCAGGCGCGAAGACCTCCAACAACCAGACCGGTTCCCAACCTTTGACGCCGGCCGCGGCGGGCAATGGACGTATCACGGCCCCGGCCAACGTACCGGCTACGTGATGCTCGACCTGGCCGAGCCCCACGGCATGGTGAAGCCGCGCGATGTCCGTAGCTACGTTTTTGGCCTCGAAGAATGGCTTATCCGCACCCTTGACCACTTCCAGGTCCGCGGCGAGCGTCGCGAGGGCCGCGTGGGCATCTGGGTGGCCGACCGCAGATCCGGCACAGAGAGCAAAATCGCAGCCCTCGGCGTGCGCGTCACGCGCTGGGTCAGCTGGCACGGCGTGGCACTTAACGTAGAGCCAGACCTGTCACATTTCGACGGCATCGTGCCATGCGGCATCTCCGCGCATGGCGTCACAAGCCTGCACGCGCTGGGAATTCTGGCAAGCATGCATGAGGTCGACTCAGCGCTGAAGGCCGCCTGGGCGGAGGTTTTCGAGCCGACGTGAACCGGCGGCGCCAGCGCGAAACCAACAGGCCGGTACCATTGGTCGCGCTCAGCGAGACAATGTATAAAGCTGTGTTTATGTCGGCGGCGGAATTTTGGGGGCCGCCGAAGGCCGCGCACGCTTGCGTTGCCCGCCGGGCGCATAGACGGCAATCGCCTTGGCAAGGCCCCAGATCAGGACCGGTACAATCACGAGAAGCAAGACGACGTAAGAGAGCAATGCGAGCATGTTCTATCCATTCATGCGGGCAAGGGCTGCTGCCCGCGGCTGATATCTGGGCAAAGACCTGGATTTGCATAGGGGTAGGCGACCGGGCGCCTGCACAGACCGAACACCCGTTGATGCGCGACGTGCGATTGATCATCCGTTCAATCCTCAGGGCGCCGCTTGGCCCTATTCGGTGGGCAACCTGAAAAACCCCGGCACGGCCGGAGGCTCCGCGAAGCTTTCCGTGATCTGTGTTACCTCGGCTGCCGTCGGCCCCCGTCTGCACGCCCGCAGCAACTCCTGCACTGCGCCAGCTTCCCCATCCACCAGCGCCTCCACCGTGCCGTCGTGCCGATTGCGCACCCAGCCGGACACGCCCAGCGCCGCCGCCTGGGCGCACATCCAGTCGCGATAGCCCAGGCCCTGCACGCGGCCGGCGATCACCAGCCGCCGCGCCGTCATGCCGCACACAGATCCAGGAAGCGCCCGGCGGCCGCCACATCTTCGGCCACCTTGGCCATGCGTTTCTCGGCCTCGAGATCCCAGCCCCAGAACCCCGCCTGGTGGCGCTCGTCCAAGGTGGCAATCTCATGCGCCTCGGTGGCGGACAGCGCCCCCTGCGCCACGGCCAGCCCCAAAACGAGGCTGCCAAAGGACGGCACCAGAATGCCAAGCCCCGCCAGTCGATGCGCATCAAGCCGCGCCACCGCCACCGTCAGCGCCGACAACGCCGCCTCAGGCTGCGGCACGTGAATGATCCCCGTGGTCACCAACAGCGGCGCACCGAGCGTGCGTGCGGCCCAGTCCAGCCAGGGCTGCCACTGTTCGCTTTGGCGTTCCACCAGCGCGGCCGGCGCGTCGGCGCGATAGCAAAGCAGGTCGCTTTGCCCATACCGCGCAAGCTCCAGCACCACCGGCCCAGGATCGAGCGCCACGCGTTCCTGCGCGGTGCCGGCCAGGCGGGTCAGCGGCAGATCGTCATAGGACATCTCCGCCCCCTTGGCGCCGCCGGCCGCCTGCCACTCGGCCGCCACCTCGCGTGCAAGCATCGCGTTGGGCAGCCGCAACAGGCCGCCGCCCGGCACCCGCACCGGCTTGCCGTCCAACTGGATCGACCATCCCGCGACATCGTCCGCTTCATGCGCAGCCACATCGGCCATATCCCAGAAACGCTTCATCGCACCCTTTCGTTATTTCGCAGCCGGCCGCCCAGACCGCGCAGCGGCCAGCGCCGGGCCGCAGGCATCTCCGCCACGTTCCCCCGCCAACGCCTTGCCAAGGGCGGCCAGAGGATTTCGCCCAAGACCGGCAAGATTGCCCGCCAGCCTGCCCGCCACCCCCTCGATCGCGCCACCGGAATCCAACGCCACATTCGGGCGCCGCATGGGGCCTGCCACCCGGATCGGCAACACCACACCGCCACCGCCGGTCCGCAATAAAGGACGCAGGTGCAACCCCAGAATCTCGTCGCCAAGGTTGATCACGCCGCCGCCTTGCACCAAGGCACGGCCGGTATCCAGCACGAAGGCGGACAAGGTGGCCACGCCACGCTGCGCATCCATCCGCGTGGCGAAACACCGCAATTTGGTCCGGCTGGCACCGGTGGTGAACAATTCCGTCGGCATCTTGGCCACACGCAGCATGTCCACCAGCGCGGCCAGCAGCCGATTATCCAGCTCGCCGTCGGTCATCGCGATGCCCAGTCGCCCCGACAGCGTGGCCGCGATCGCGTGCGGCGATGCACCGGCGGCCGTCAAATCGGCCGCCAGATCAATCGAGCCCACAACATCGTCCGGCAGGCCAAACGCCGTCAACAGCGGTTTCAACGCCAAAGCCGGCGCCGTGATCGCCAGCGCCATCGGCGGCTCGGCCTGCCGGCTGTCCAGCGACATCCGCCCCTCGATACGCCCGCCAGGGGACACCCCGGCGAACGGATCGACCGACAATCGGCCCTGCGCCAACTCCACCCGACCGGTCAGGTCCTGGTAGACCACGCCGCCAGAACGCAGCTGCGCCAACGCAAAGCGCAGATCGGCATCGAACGACGCCCACGCCGAAAGGTCGAATGTCCGCTCCGAGAAAACGCGCTGGGCATCGGTCGCCGCTGATGGCCCCGGGGCCGGGGTCACTGCCGCCACCACAGGCGCTGCCGATGCAGCAGGCAACGAAGCGGGCAACGAAGCGGGCACGGGCGTCAAAGCAGCCGGTACCGCATCCAGATTCGCCCGGATCACGTCCAGATCCAGCAAGGACGACGCCAATTGACCCTGCAGCGACACGCGTGGCTTCAGCGTTATCGCGAGTTCACCGCTCACATCGCCCTGCGGCCCGGTAACCTTCAGATTGCGCAACGTGACACCATTCGCAATGTCGCCGTCCCGATCCGTCAAAATCGCCTCAAGCTGAAGGTCGCGCAGCGCCGGCAACGGGCGACCAGCCAGGGCCTGAAGGGCCGACAGGTCGGCAATCCGCGCCGCCACGCCAAGCTCCACGGAGGCGGGCAAAATCAGATTGCCCTTGGTCGACACCAGGGCGCCCGCACCCGCAACACTGGCCTCAATGGAAACGCGCGTCCCGGCGGGCAGGTCCGCCCCGCCTGGCCACGTTATCGCGCCCACGCCATGCAGCTTCGTGCCGGCCAGAACCACGTCGAACGCAGCCTTGGCCGGCGCGCTCAGCGACGACGCGGTCACTTCCAGCCGCTCCAGACCCAACCCCGGCCAAAGCGAGGCCAGATCGGAGGCCCCGGCGCGCAGCACAAGCGCCGACAGCGTCGGCGCCCCCGCGGCGTCGCTGATCTTGCCCGACACCGAAACATCGTGCAGCGGCGGCAACGCGCGGCCCAACGCACGGGCCAGCAGGCCAAGATCCGGCGCCGTCGCATCCAGCGCCATCTGATAGCCACGCCCCTCCAACGGCCGCGCCAGCATGCCAGATGCCGCAAGCCGCGCGCCTTCCACCCGCGCCACGATCTGCAACGGCCAGCCCCCTGCCACCGCCTCGCCGCCAAGCAGTTGCTCCATCGGCCCGGTCTCAGCCGTCACCACGACAACATGCCCTTCAACCAGCAGATCAGCCGCAGCCGACACCGGCGCCATGGCCCCGGCGGCGCTTGCCGTGAACTGCCGGATATCGGCCACCCGGCTCTGCCCCAGTTGCGTGTCACGCCAGGTCAGCCGGCCATTGACGATCCGCACGTCGCCCACGGCAAAGCGCGGCGCGCTGGGATGCGGCGCGACCGCCTGGGAACCCGCCGCCGCCATAGAAGCCGGCGCCGCCTTGGCCATCGGCGCGAACCGCCAGTTGCTTTGCCCCGACGCATCGGTCTCCAGCAGCAGGTCCGGCTCCGTCAAGGTCAGCCGCACAATCTCCAACCGCCCGCGCAGCAACGGCCACAATGCCAACCGCGCCTCAACCTTGGAGAGCGTGGCCATGTCCGGCCGCGAAAAACCCGGCGGATTGGAAAGCCGCACCCGCTCGGCCTGCAAGGTGGGCGTGGCCGAGAACCCGATGCGAATCGGCCCATCCAGCGCGATATCCCGCCCCGTGGCAGCACGCACCGATTCGGCGATTCGCGGCTTGAAATCATTGGGGTCAACGAACGCATAGGCCCCAAGGCCCGCCATAATGGGCAAGGCCAGGACAACGATCAAAAGCCACAGCCAAAAACTGGGCGATCTCGGGCGACGGCGCGGCATGCAAGCTCCCTCGCTAAAGCGCAATCGTAGGTCGGGCAACGCCCGCCATGATATGCGACCTACTACGCCCGACGGCCGCTATCCAGAAGCAACTCCCTCACCGCCGCAACGGCGCCGCCGCCGGCCGCGCCGTGAACCCCATGCTCTTGAACGTCGCCGCCATATGCGACGGCAAATCCGCCTCCACAATCAACGTGCCCCCCGCCGGATGCGGAAACGCGATCTGGCGCGCATGCAGATGCAGCTTGTCCCCCAGTCCATCCACCAGCGCGGTGTTGCGCCCTTCAACCTCTTTGCCGTAGGGCGTGTCGCCCAAAATCGGCGCATCGATCGCCCCGCAGGACACCCGCAACTGATGCGTCCGCCCCGTCAGCGGCTTCATCTCCAGCCATGCCAATTTCCGGGCGGCATGATCCAGCGTCGTGAAATCGGTGATCGCCCGGGCCACATCCGTATCATACGGCCCCGCCACCGCCGCGCGGTTGCCAAGATAGCCATCAACCCGCACCAGATTGAGGTCGATCCGCCCCTCCACCGGCACCGGCCGCCCCACCACCACGGCCCAATACGTCTTCTCCACATCCCGCCCCCGGAACGAAGACGCCAGCTTGGCCGCCACCCCCGGCGTGCGGGCCACCACAATCACCCCCGTGGTATCCCGATCCAGTCGATGCACCAGCCGCGGCCGATGTTCGGAGCCATAGCGCAACCCGTCCAACATCCCATCCAAATGCCGCGTAATCCCCGGCCCACCCTGGCTCGGCACACCAAACGGCTTGTTCAGCACGATCACATGATCGTCCCGATACAGCACCAGTTTGCTCATTTCCTGTTCCAGCAAAGGGTCGAACACCGGCGCCGGGCGTTCCGCCACCACAGGTGTGCTCGGCGGCAAAGGCGGCACCCGCACGCTCATCCCAGCAGCCAGCCGCAGGTTGGTCTCCACCCGCTTGCCATCCACCCGGATCTGCCCGGTGCGGCACAACTTCTGAATCACGCCCTGCGTGGCAGAAGGAAAATGGCGACGAAACCAACGGTCCAGGCGCAGATCAGCCTCGTCGGCGGTCACGGTCTTGGTGGCGATGCTCATGTTTTTTCCTGCCGCAGCCTGGACCAATGATCCAACCGCTTGCCCAATTCGCGCTCGAAGCCGCGATCTTTGGGATTGTAGAAATTCTGACGGGCCATTCCGTCCGGGAAGTAATTCTGGCCGGAGAACGCGTCCTCCGTGTCGTGGTCATAGGCGTAGCCCGCGCCATAGCCCAGGTTTTTCATCATTTTCGTAGGCGCATTCAGAATATGCTGCGGCGGCATCAGGCTTCCTGTGGCCTTCGCCGCCCGCATCGCCGCCCCAATCGCCTTGTAGGCGGCATTCGATTTCGGTGCCGTGCCCAGGTAAAGCACCACCTGCGCCAACGCCAACTCCCCCTCAGGCGAGCCCAGCCGCTCATACGTCTCCCACCCCGCCAGCGCGTGGGCCAAAGCCTGCGGATCAGCCAACCCCACATCCTCAGACGCAAACCGCACCAGCCGCCGTGCAATGAACCGCGGATCCTCGCCGCCGGCCAGCATCCGCGCGAACCAATACAAGGCCGCATCGGGGTCCGACCCGCGTAACGACTTATGCAGCGCTGAAATGAGGTTGTAGTGCTCCTCCCGATCCTTGTCGTACAGCGCCGCCCGCTTGGACAGCAGTTCAGACAAAGCCGCCGTGTCCATCGGCGTCGGATCTTCCACGGCCGCCAACTGCTCGGCAAGATTGAGCAGATACCGCCCATCCCCATCCGCCATCGCCCGCAAAGTGCCCCGCGCATCATCATCGAGCGGCACACGACGCCCCAGCGTCGCTTCGGCCCGCACCAGAATCAACTCCATCGCCGCGTCATCCAGCCGCTTCAGCACCAAAACCTGACAACGCGACAGCAGCGCACTATTCAACGCGAACGACGGGTTTTCGGTCGTGGCCCCCACCAACGTGACAGTCCCGTTCTCCACAACCGGCAAAAATCCATCCTGCTGGGCGCGATTGAAGCGATGGATCTCATCCACAAACAGCAACGTGCCCTCACCCAGGCGACGACGTTTGGTCGCCTCCTCAAACACCCGTTTGAGATCGGCCACGCCCGAAAATACTGCCGAAAGCTGAACAAATTCTAAACCGGCCTGGCTGGCCAGCAACCGCGCGATGGTGGTCTTGCCCACCCCAGGCGGCCCCCAGAGAACAAGGCTCGCCAAACTCCCCCGCCCCAGCATGCGCGTAAGTGTTCCGGTGTGCCCGACGAGGTGCTCCTGCCCGACGACGTCTTCGAGCATCTGAGGGCGCAGACGGTCGGCGAGCGGAGCGATCATTTGCGAGGAAACCGTTTGCTTCATTCAACAAATTTGGAGTGTCTTACGATCGCACTGAAAAATTTGTGTGGCGATAAAACACTATGTTTTTCGTTTTGATTTCGCCTTATTTTATGGTGCACTATCAGTGGAAAGAAATCCAGAAAAGGACAAATTCCATAGTGAAGAACCATCTCTTACCAATCGGCCTAGCAGTTGCGCTATTTTTACCCACCTACATAAAAGCGAAATGCGATGCCAAAGAGGCGTCTCTCGCCTGTTATCGCATCGAAAAAGATAAGCCAAACTCAGCTAGACAGGGCATGTCCGCGGCAGAATGGTGTGCGGCCATTGGGATTATACAGTGCAGCAGTTAAATAAAACGTTAACTAAATCGACCAAAGTTTCGTAACTGCCACCCCGTTGACCTCTATTTTGTGAAGGGGTCAGCGGGATGACTTGTAACAGTTATATTACTCGGCGTCGTCATCCTGAGCCGTCTCAGACTTCGGCCCACTGTCCAAACCCTTGGCAGCCGGATCGCGATCCACCAGCTCGATCACCGCCATATCCGCCGCATCGCCATAGCGCATTCCGGCCTTCATCACGCGGGTGTAACCGCCATGACGATCCTTATAGCGCTCGGCAATCGTCGAAAACAGCTTCGCCACAATCACGTCGTCCCGCAGCTGGGCATAGGCCTGCCGACGCGCATGAAGCGTGCCGCGCTTGCCCAGCGTGATCAGCT